>CAYGNZ010000039.1:9750-14214 GCA_964351345.1 uncultured Bdellovibrionales bacterium
GGCCAAGGAGTAGCAGTGCTGTGGAGAGCTTATCCGCTACTTCTGCCCGTTCAGCACGCACCGACAGAGTACGAGTGGAAGGGGCTGCTTTGAGCGGCTCAGTGGATCGGAAAATATGGCGAAACTTCGGGGTTTCCTGAAGACCGTAGAGCGAGGAGGTTGCAAGTGCTGATTGTTCAAGCGCCAAGATAGCCGCAACGCCTTGCTGATCTGGAACTTGAACTCCAACCTGCCAGGACTTTGCATCTGCATTCTTGCCCACAGCCTTAAACTCTCCAAAATCTATCAATACATTTTCAACTCCCAAGGAGCGTAGCAGCTGAGAAATCTGATCCGTGATATAGCCTTGGGCAATTCCGTTTAAGCTTATCTCCATGCCCGGTCGATCAAACGAGATTCGTTCGGGTTCGACTGAAATCAAGCGGTAGTCCGTTAAGCTTTGGAGGTGTTCAATTTTTGCAGGCTGTAGTTCTGCTTGATCGCTGTAGTAGAGATAGCGCCACAGCGGTTGAATGCTGACATCAAAGACACCCTGAGTTTGTTGACTCACTTTAAGTGCGGAGCGTAGCACCTCAACAAGCTCTTCTGGAGGATTCTCAAGGGAGCCAGCGGTATTTAGTTTGCGAATTGCGGAGTCGGGAGCAAAGAGACTGAATATTTGCTCAAGCTTTGCTGCTTTTTCCAGGCATTTTTTTGTAATCTCGGCAGCATCCTTTCGGCTAAAATCACACAGTTGCAATGAAGCCTCCGCGCCAAAAACCACTCCTTGCCAATGGAAATTCGCTGCCTTTGCCGGAGTGGGCAGGCTCGCAGTAAGCGACGCGGCACCTAGAATACGTAAAAACCGCCTCCTGGTGAAAGGCAAATTTGTACTCATGAGAGCTTCCAAAAATTATACAAGCCGGTTGCAATGAGAAACAGTAAGGCGATACCACTGATGTCGATTACTGCCACACCGATGGCTCCTGCAATTCTCCCCGAGTGTATATCGCGAATGAATCGAGCCAGGGTGATACCACTTCCTCGCCAATCCTCTAAAACAGTACGGTATTCGCTCTCTGAAAGCGTACGATACTCGGGCGATTTTACGCTCTCTCCGTCTTTTGGCTCAAAACCCACAAATTCGGCATCGCTGATAAATACTCCTTCTGAGGTTTTTACCAGCAGTTCATTGTCTCTCACGGCAGCAGCCTCAATACTGCCGGGTGGTAGTGACTCACTGCCAAGAGTTTCAAGAAGCTCTACATTCTTCGCATCAAAGAGATGGATTTTTGTCTGGGTACAAAGAAGAAGAATCTGATCCATCTCAAGCAGACAACGCAGCGTATCAGAATCGCTCTCGATATTTTTCCCGTTGAGATAGAGCGAGCCATCAAGAGTAGCAGCCCAAAAATTGCCACTGCGCAGTGCGAGCGGCTCTTCTTTCGGCTCCATCCCATACCAATCAAGAAGAATAGAAGATCGAATTCGAAAAGAATCCAGCTTAAACAACTGAGCGTGATTCAATAAAAGCCCGGTGATGATCAGCACCAGCAAGGGAAGGGACAACCAAAGGCCAATTCGCCGATGCCATTTATAGGATGCGCGCAACGCAGCATTTCTAGGGGGCTTTTTTTTCATTCTCTCTGGCCACCGCATCAAAGTAGAGAGCAAGGCGCGCGAGTTTCCTCAGCGCGTATACCGATAAGGTGGCTCCTGCAATTCCGTCAACTGAACTTGAAAGACGTCCGTTTTCCTCAAGAGTGATACCCGAAAATTGGTCAGTGAAGAAGGGATGTCGCACTTCCGCGCCATGACTTTCCCGATAAATTAGAACACACACATCTTTAATCGCGGCGTCTTGAACAATAATCCCTACAGTAATCGGTTTGGTTTTGCCAATTTCCTCTAGAATCCAGACCGTTTTTGATTCACGCTTCCAGTAGCGAGTTCGAAGTGCTCGGCTCGGATGGTCGAGAATATCCTCAGCCCGCTCACGGACCGCTCCGATGATATTGAGTTTGCTCGGTTTTGGAACCTCTCCCGCAAAAGCCTGGTCGATGAAATCTTTAGGATCCTGATATACGGTTTCGGCGTACGCAGACCTTTCAGCAAGGCCGAGGGAGAGTAGGAACGCGAAAAGAAGTATCGAGGAGCGAGCTGAAATTGAGTTCACCTAAAAAAAATCTCCGGCACCGCATGCGATGCCGGAGTTTCGAGGACGCGAAGAATTTCTCCGCGTGTAATTGATGAAGTACTAATAGCTGAAGCCAACACCGAGATTGAGAATCTCATCGTCGTCTTCACTACTTGGGGCATCGATAAACGCCATATCAGCTTTCAACACCACATCCTGATGCGGCCAGTAGTTTAGTCCAACATCATACTGGTCAAACTCGGTATCTAAACTGCTTCCCGCGTTGTTATCGTATTGGTTGTATCGAGCAAAAAACCCGAGTTCCCCAAGCGGAAGTTCGGTGCGGTAGGATGGCTCGACATACCAGCCCTCTTGCACATCCCGACCAATGGCCTCCGGTGCATCACCATCGAGATCCCATCGGGCATACAGCGCTCGAAATCCGAATGGTCCTTGCTGGATGTTTGCATGCGCCGAGGCGAGTGTCGCTTCAACGCCTTCATCGCTTTCACGTTGAGTCACATCATTTTGGTATTGACCACTGATGCCAAGCTCAACTCCACTAATACCGGCCCATCGTAAACGAGCAGTTACCGCGCCGTCAGTCGCTTTCGCTTCTGAGACTTTCTGCCGACCGTTACGAATCTTAAAGGCGTTGTCTCCATCAATTGGAGTTTTCAGCCCGGAATGAAAAGCCAAGTCATATTTCAAATGCGCAGGAAGGTCCCCACTTGTGCCAACCCCCGCTTCCCACCAGGTGCTGGGGATAATGTTGGACTCAACGGGGTTTCTTTCTACGCCGTAAAACGTGGTTGGCTCATGAACTTCATTGAGAATTCCCACAGGAATAAGAAAAAGCCCCGCTTTTGCTCGGTGTGCATCACTCAAGTCGTATTCAATGTAGGCTTGCTCTAGCTCAACTTCACCTTCTTTACCTTCTCCCGAGAGCGCGTGCTCAAGTTCGACTTCGGTAAAAAGTCTAAGACGGTCATTGAACTGATGATTAAGCATTACGACAAAACGGTGAAAGTCGATTTCATCCTTATCTCCGCCGTTGTAGTGCACCTCTCCGTAGCCGCCAATTTGAGTGTCTTTCCACCAGCCATCTGAACTTCCAGAATCACTGATTGAAGCTTGTTGCTGCTCGACTACATCGGTAACGGCATCGGCTTTTTGATCGATTTCTTGTTGTTTGTTCTTCAGTGCGTCGATTTGCTTTTGTTGGCGTTGGATTATTTCCCACATCTCTTCTCGAGAAGGGAGAGGCTCCGCAGAAACACTGCTGACCAATACACCCGTGCTGAGCACAAGCAGTGTAAAAAGCAGCTTAGCTGCCAGAACAACATACTTATTCATTTACTTACCTACCTTTTATCCCATTAGCAGAAAGGCTGAGCAAACAGCCAAGCTTTAGCGCGACATACCATCGCGGTTGAGGGTCTATCGTAATTGTGCTCGGCTAGTCAAGCATGTGAAGCACAAGTAGATTAAAGTAGTTTTTTGGTAGGTAATGCCCTGCTCCAGCCTCGCTTAGGTCATCGAATGAAGACCAAACATGTTGCCGTCTGGATCACTCGCTAAAGCGATAAAGCCGTACTGACCGATTGAAAATTTTGGTTTAATTACTTTACCGCCGTTTTGATCAACCCGACTGGCTTCTTGCGCACAATCAAGACAACTGAAGTAGACCAGCGTGCTATTACCGCCAGATCCAACACCTTCCATTTTAACTATCGCTCCAGCCGCACCTGGCTTTTCAGGACCTCCCGGAAACGTCCACATCTCAGGTTCGGGAGTATCGAGTTTTTCAAGTTCTTGTTGCAACACAGCTTGATAGAATGCTCGCGCTTTTTCCATGTCTTGCACATAGATCTCAAACCAAGCGACAGAGTTTCGCTCCATTTCTCTTCTCCTTTTCTTCTTTGTACCTTGCTCGCCTCGAAAACGCGCGAGTCGCTGCGATTAAAAACTTAAGAAGCACGGCGTCGTCTCTGTTTTAAAAAACGCCTGGCTAAATTCGATTGCCGCCTGTTCATCGAAGGCCTTGCAGGTATAAATGACGATCGAAAAAAAACGCTGTTTTGTCCAAAAATAGGCAGAAATGCCGGAGTCGATTAGGGGCACAAAGGCGTCATAGCCCTGATTTTCCTCCTTCCCATCACCCCTCGGCGCATAGACGATGGGTTCAGCATAGGTCCGCATCGAGAGATGCTGGGCGAGTTCGAGCAGGTACTTGGTGATGACCTCTTGATCAATGACGCAGGTCCAATACCCTTCAATGAGAAGTCTCTGGCGAAACACTTCAGGGGCAATTTCTCTTTTCATACACTCACCTCCTCACTGAGCTT
>CAYGNZ010000040.1:0-5829 GCA_964351345.1 uncultured Bdellovibrionales bacterium
TAATAGCAACAAGACGACCGATCTCTGGATCTCGGCCCTTGTACACTACGCCCATCGAGCCGCGCCCGAGAGTCGAAACAATCTCGTATTTGTCGATAAACCTGCTAGTCACAGAACTTAAGAAATTAATTGATTAGGACTCGAACCTTACTATAGCCAAAGGAAAAGACCCAACCATTCACCTAGTTATCCAAACATCACCTGAAAGCACGACGATAAATTACCGCCATTTTGCAGCGGTAATTTCTTTCTATTCGTCTCTGGATTTGATGGTCCCCTCAAAGAATCGATTTGTCTTTTTACTTAAAGTTACGGCGAAGTAGCAGAGAGCCCGGCCTGGTCCAGACTAGTGATCTAGACTAGCTCTCGGGCTCATCAGCGGCGTAGGGGTAGAGTTGCGCCCGGAGTTGATCACGTTCACGCTGGCGCCGCTCGCGGATTTGAGAAACTTCTGAGTGGAACAAGGACCAAAACAACACATGCGGTAAATTCTCTCGTTTCCGTATTGCAGCAAGGGTCGCTTTTTTTAATTTGCTGAGGCGAAGCGCGAGGAGGCGCTCAGCCGAATCTGTAGTGACCGAATGTACCGACGCAGTGTCCTCCGGGCAAACGTCAGCCCTTTTACTACTTTTTGCTTGTCGCTCGCTTGTCACACTCACTGAGTGATGAGCGCTAAACTCTGGGCAAGGCTGCACGTCTCCACAACAGGGACAGGCAGTATCGGTTGAAACCGATCTCTTGCTGCCATCAGCTGGGCTGCCAGAATTTGAATCGTCAGACTTCATAGTATGGAAGTAACTCTACCCTCGCGCTAAAAAACCAAGCAAAACTTTTTACTACGGTACTACCTAAAACCTCCTCTCGTTTTCCACACGCACTACGTAAAACAATCACGCGCAAAATTAACGAATACATGTAATCGAGTAGAATCTACCGGGCCCCAAGAGAACTTTGGGGAGACGAGATACTCTCTCACCCAGCGAGTCAATGAGGAAACTGGGTAACTTTTATCGTATCACGAGAGATGCTTACTTGGAAGTGAATTCACGCAGAGCAACGAACCATTGTTCGAAGTAGGTGGTGCCGAACACGGCAAGAGCAACTAAATACAGAGAAGTACAAACAAGTATTGAATACGCCCGCGCAGAAGGATTCAGAAGGTGGTACGAGCCCGCACGAACTCGTTCACGTAGACCAAGAGTGGGCAATGGTGGAGCAATCGAAGCTTCCTGAGAATCCTCCGCCTGTTCGATATCTTCCTCAACGTCTACAGCGGCATCGGTAGCCAATTGCTCATCTGCTCGATCGATCTCAGATTCCCCATCGGCAGTAGAATCTTCAAGATTTGCGGCAAGCGCATCAAGCGCGGCCTTACTTTCCTCATCTTCTTGAACAGCACCTTGGCTACCCGCCTCAAAACCATCAACAGAAATCACCTGCTCAGATTCGGCAGACTCCACAAACTCAATAAAGTCTTGATCATAAAGCGCCAGTAAACTCTCAATCGCTTCATGCTCGCTCATTAAGCAACTCGTGAGTATCTCTTGCACTCGACAACCCTGCTCAGCCGCATCGAGTATTTTTCGCTCGCTCTCACTAATTCTCGCCGCTGCCTCGCCGGTCTCCCGAATGAGCACATCGACATTTGAAAGATTGGTAAAGAGCGCTTGTAGTCGACCACGATCGGTCTTTAGCTCTTCAACATCTAAAAGAAGCTGCGCGGGAAAAACAGAGAACGCGTGGCGTGAATCAGCTTTAACGAGCTTTGGTTTAAACTCAGCAAAACCCTGCTCGAGTTGTTCGAGCGAATGTAGAAGATCGATACGGTAGCTATCTTTCGCTCGTTGAAAATCCTCCTCACTGACATACTCCTTCCCCACCAATAGGTCATACAGCTGGCTGGCATTAATTCCAGCCTCTCGCACGAGCGACTCGACTTTCTCCATAATGCATCCCGAAGCAACCAGGCGTGAGGCAATCTCCTTGACCTCATCCGCTTCAGGATCAAAGACCCCCACGATACGACCTTCGCGGAAGAGTAGCTGCATGTCGCGTTGCTCGAAATTTAACGCGAGCACCCCGTTTCGACGCTTATGAGAGAGCGTACGAAAGAGTTCACCGTAATTTTCACTTGTCAGAGATACCTGCTCCATTAGACCCCCTCTGCCTCCGCATGTGTGTTTCTGATGCCAGGTAACGCTGAGAGTCCTGCAAAAATAAGAAAGACACTTGCTGCCGCAATAAAGAAAAGCGAATCAAGATTCATCGTCAAAGGACTTGCTGGAAGAAGAGCGACGGGAGAATCAAGTGCGGCAAGCACGAATAAGACGCAGAAGGTCAAAACCCCAGCTCCCAGCAGTGGTCGGTCGCCTGCAAGAAAACGCCCCCCTGGCAGGAGAAGCCAAAGCGATGACTCTTGATCGGTTTCGGAAAACACTGCACTCCCGAGAGCCTTTAAACGATGCGGCGATGGTCGACTGAGAGCACTCAGTACTCCGAGGAGCACGACAATTCCTCCCCAGGCGATGAGCATGCTCACGTTGCCGCTTCTTAGTAAACTGGAGGCCAAGACGGTTTGCCTCGCCCTAGATTTTTCAAAAGCAGCGGTGTCGTTTGCAAGAATTGAGGAACTAAGCGCAGGCAGATACGAAGTCGTCGGTGCTCCACTCATTAGTGGAGCTGGATTTTCTGCATTTTTCGCGTCAATCGCACTCAAGCGCGCTTCGTCAACATCTTTGGCTTGTAAATAGAATTCTCGATGCTTTTGCGTATCCAGAAGTGCGAGGTTGGTAATCGAGAGATTGTAGAACAACTCGAAGGAGTTCGTTCCTTTCGCAAGCTGCTCATCAAGCAATTGCCGAGCTTTGGCAAACTCTCCTCTGTTGTATTCAAGAACGGCGAGGTTTAGTTTGGCCGTAGCGGCAAGTCCTTTTTCTGCATCTGGACTCGCTACCACTTTGCGATACTCCGACTCAGCGACACCAAAGTTTCCTTTGAGATGATTTAATTGTGCAAGTGAAAGCCGAAGCAAAGGATTGTTCGGGTGTTTCTTGCTCGCTTCAGAGAGCAACTCTGCGCCCTCAGGAGAGTAGCTAAGGTTACTCAAATCTTGCATCACTCGGTTACTCTCAAGCCCCAAATTGTAACTAAGCGTGCTCACGACAGGGAGTGCGAATCCCCAGGCGAGAATTACGGCTCCAACCAGAGCGGGTAGAAAACGTGCTGATTCACGAATTCGACTAATCACGATTGCCCAACAACCGAGTGCAAACAAGAGCCCACCGAGGAACGGCAGAATCATCACACCTGCAAGTAATCCAACCGCGGCATACCCTCGATATGCCCGAGGCCCAATCCCCGAGCAGAAGGCAAAAATACGCTCGGTATTCCGCACGAGTTGCACCACACAGACTACAAATAAGGCGAGAGTTGCGGCTGCAAGAAGTAAGAGCACCGTATTGAGCATTAGGGTTGCGGCAACTAAAGGATACTCAGGAAGTTTCTTCAGCCCCTCAATTGCGTAACTACTTGCCGATGACCAACCGATTGAAGAGTAGAGACTTGCCGCCAAGAAAAGAACCCGAGGATCTCGGGGTGAAAGCTCGACTGCATGACTTGCAAGAAATCGCACATCGGCTGTTTTTCCTTCACTCTCAGCCTGCTGTGCAACAGAGAGTAAATCCATCGAATAATCAGATAAATTTAGATACCCCTCTTCACTTGCCGTCTGCTGAAGGGAGCTAAGGTGCTTTGCCGCAAGACCCATCTCGTCGGTTTGAATTCTATTCAGGGCGCTGGCGAATGCTTTTTTCATTTTAGATTCTGCGCCGGTTGTGGCAACGGAGGCGGTAGAAACCCCCCGAGCGTACGCTCCAGGAAAATACTCAACGCCGCCTGCCCCACTAGAGCTCTCCTGAGCGAACGCCTGCGAAAATGGCAGGGAAAGAAAAAGAAGCGCTAGAAAAATTCTGAATTCAATTCTCAAGTCAAAAAACCTTAGTCGAGAGTATTTGGTGTAAAGACGATCTTTGGCTGTCTTAATAAAACGCCACCGGGGTTTTCTTCCCGCGAGCATCAAGTACAAGACAGCCACAGCCCTGCGAGTTTCACTCGCGACACCCTTTATTCATCGACAACTTAGGCAGAAGACAAAATAGTTTCGCTCAAAGTTAAAATATATAGTAATCGCAAAGCCTTAGAGCGGCTAGAGAGGCGCGTTTTGGCCTCAAGCAAGGAATTTGGTTCGTACTGCTTCGATCTGATTCAGGCAGGAGTTTCGGCGTTGAAACGTCTGGTATCTAGAAGGAATTTGAGGAGAGAAGGAAAAGAATACGCCCGCCGTACAATGACGGCGGGCATATCACACTCGTGCTAGAGCACAGCGTCTTTAAGAGCTTTGCTTGGAGTTAAGCGAACTCTTTTCTTTGCGGAGATTTTAATCGGCTCTCCAGTCGCTGGGTTACGCCCCATACGTGCCTTGGTTCTACGAACTTGAATCTTACCAATGCCTGGCAGAGGAAGTTTGTAGCCCTTTTTCAAGGCTGTTTGGATCATAGTTGCAAATGATTCGTACACTTCTTTCGCCTGTTTCTTGCTTTCCAAATCACAGCACTCTTGCATGATTTGATAGAACTCAGACTGAGTAAACTGAACTCCGTTTTTAGGCTTGGTGACTTTAATCTTCTTTGCTGGGGTAGTAGTTTTTTTCTTAACAGCCACGATGCTATTTCTCCAAAACTAATTGTTCGTTGGTCAAGATATCCTCGACCTTCCTTGGGTCTCAGATACATCCACGCCAGATGGAACAAAAATATCAGCAAGGAAGGTCGCAAAAGTTTGCGACACGCACGCCGTACATAAGAAGCAAAATACTACAGAGCTTGTCGAAATAACGGCACAGAGAGCTGATCTTCTTCTCCTCTCAGGACGCTAACTAGAATACACCGACATAGCGGCTAAGCAAGTACTTTAGCAGCAAAAATGGGCGTTTCCGCCCATTAGTAAGAATAATGGAGACTAGGCAAGGGTAAGAATCTGAAAACGACAGCTCCTTCTCGGAGCGAAAAGATTCAGACAAAAACGCAGTAAATTAGGCCTAAGAGCCCGAAGTGAAATCAGGTGCAGACTCAACAAAGCACTCGTGTAGAACTCTCACGGCAAGCTCCGAATATTTCGCCTTAATCGCCACGCTAATTTTTATCTCCGAAGTGGTGATCATTTCTACGTTGATTCCCTCTTTTCCGAGGACTTCAAACATCTTAGAAGCGACTCCGGCATGCGTGCGCATACCTTCACCGACCACTGAAAGCTTAGCGATTTCTTTATCGATTTCGATGGTCGCTTCAGGCATTTCTGCAGAAATTAAGTTCTGCAAAGCCTCAAATGCAGTTTGAGCCGAATCCTGAGAAACCGTGAATCCAATTGCAGCTTTTCCCGCTGTCCCTTGGCTCTGTACGATCATATCCACCACCACTTCCGCCTCACCAAGCACATGGAACACCTTCGCCGCAACTCCTGGCATATCAGGTATACCTCGTAGAGTAATTTTCGCTTCATCGGCGCGACACGTAATACCTGAAACTACTGCATCTTCCATACCTGCATACTCCTCGACAATTTGGGTGCCCGCTACTTCGCTAAAACTCGAGCAAACTATGAGCGGAACTTTAAACTTATAGGCAAGACTCACGCTTCGAGCTTGCAACACTTTCGCTCCGCTACTTGCAAGCTCAAGCATTTCTTCATAGGTGAGATTTTCTAACTTCGTCGCTTTCTTACAAACTGAGGGAAGCGCGGTGTAGACTCCATTAATGTCGGTAAGTATGTAGC
>CAYGNZ010000040.1:5839-14115 GCA_964351345.1 uncultured Bdellovibrionales bacterium
AATCAAGTGCCGCGGCCAAAGCGACAGCCGTCGTATCAGAACCACCTCTGCCCAGTGTCGTAAAATCTCCTTCTTCATCAATGCCCTGGAAACCTGCGACGACAGGGGTCACATCTGACTCAAGGAGATCTCGAAGTGGTTGTGTATCGATTTCGCTGATCAGACTCTGCCCAAAAGCACTTCGAGTCCGAATAACTGCCTGATGGGCGAGTAGCGATTTAGACTTTACTCCTTCTCGTTGAAGCGCCATGGCAGTCAGGGCGATGCTGGCATGCTCACCGGAGGTCACGAGCTGATTGTATTCACGCCCACGCCCCATGCGAACACCGACTTTTCTACCGAGTTCGATAAGGCGGTCAGTCTCTCCACTCATCGCGGAAACCACGACGACAACTTTGTCGCCGGTTTTTTTCCGATGCGAAGCCACACGCTTTGCGACTGCGCCAATTCTCTCCGCGGAACCAACTGAGGTTCCCCCAAATTTCATTACTACCGTGCGACTCATGCTCGGAAACTCATTCAAAATGACTCATTGCCATAGTTTCACAATCCTACAGCAATCAAATAGCTCGCCTACTCAACACTAGCGCTCCACCACACCTTGCAGCTCTTTAAAAAGCGCTTCATCGCGGAACACCTGAAACTCAATTGTTCGCATTTGAGTTTCCTCTCCTCCCCCCATCGCGGCCCCTTCAAAACCGCTGGAAGTTATCAAAATTTCAATAGTAAGTAAATTCCGAAGCTCATTTGAGTAGTTAACCCACTCAACTATCGCCATCGCATGTGGATGCTGACGGATTTCAAGCAATTCCGTCGCATTCGCGCCCTCTCCCAAACGATACAAATCCCAGTGGTGAATTTCCTCTACATTCCGCACAGGATTATCCAAGGTGTAGATATTCTCAAGCACGTAGGAGGGACTAGTGACTTCTCCCTCCGGGAGAAGCCCAGAAACGAAACCGCGAACGAACTCTGTTTTACCCGCACCCAATTCTCCACAAAGTCCGATGAGCATACCGGGACGGATAAGCTGGGAAATTCGACGAGCGAGCGTATGAGTATCCTGTATCGTGCTACTCGAACGAGTGAGCGTATACGAGCTGTTCTCCACCTAAAACCTCTTTACTGTTTCATCCTTAAGATTTGCCCCATCCACTTGACTCGCGCCACGAGCGTTGGCTGATGGAGAAGTGCGTGATTGAGCCTCAAGAACTTCTCGAAGTTTGCGCGCCAATTCTACCTTCCGAAATGGTTTCTGCAACAGCGGCATAGATGAGGGAAGACTGCCGACGATTGGGTGTTGGCTGTAACCGGAGAAAAATAGTATTGCGAGCTCTGGGCTTCGAGCTTGTAAATCTTTTGCCAGCTCGAAACCACTTTTTCCCCCAGTAAGAACGACATCAGATAGTAAGAGATCAAACTCAGGCTCTGCTGTGAATACCTCCAGAGCATCAGCCGCCGTCTCCGCGCAGGACACCGCGTAGCCAAATTCTTCCAACAGCACTCGAGTAAGTTCACGTACTCCCGAATCGTCTTCAACGAGTAATATTCGCTCACCCCGGCTTTCTGGTAAGGCGGTCTCTTGATCCACACGCTCGAGATCTTCAAGTGTCGTCTCTGCAATCGGCAGGTAGATTGATACACAGGTCCCCTGGCCAATTTCGCTCTCGAACTGAATATGACCGCCTGATTGTTTCACAAAACCATAGACCATGCTCAGTCCTAAGCCGCTGCCTCGCCCGACCTCTTTCGTAGTATAGAAGGGCTCAAAAATTCGAGCCTGGGCTTCCGCACTCACTCCCTCGCCCGTATCAATCACGTCGATCCGCACGTAGTGATCGTTCTCAGTTTGTTGAGCGTTTTGTCGTATCTCCTCATCGGCTTTTGATCTCGGCAAGGTCGCTTTGCGGCATTCAATTCGCAGAATTCCCTCTGAGTGCATCGCATCTCGACCATTTAAGGCAAGATTGAGCAGCGCAGTTTCTAGCTGATGGGGGTCAACCATGGCGAAAGGCAAGTGCGACTCGAACTCTGTTTGAATCTCAATCGCTTCTCCCAGGGTACCGCGAATAAGCTCGGTCATTGCACAAATCAACTTTTCCACATCGGTCGAAGTCGGCTGGAGACGTTGTTTCCGCGAAAATGACAGCAATCGTTGGGTAAGCGCTGCCCCTCGACGAGCTGCGGTAATTGCTCGTGAAACATACGTCTCCACCTTCGGTGATTCCACAAGCAGTGACTGTAGCAGCTCCAAATTTCCCAAGACGACGGCAAGTAGATTATTAAAGTCGTGCGCAATTCCTCCCGTGAGTTGACCAACCGCTTCCATCTTCTGTGCTTGAAGTAACTCCTGCTCACGGCGCTTCAACTCAGTCACATCTGTCCAAACTCCCACCGTCCCGCCATTCTTCATTCGACTCTCTGTGATTTGGACCCAACGATTGCCTTGAAGTCGCTGCACAAAGCGTGCGCCGGGATTACGGTGACGTTCCATTCGTAACTGGAGGTACTCTTCGTGACTTGAGCAGTCGTGCTCGTAGATTCGCCGTTGAATCCCGTTACGGATGATCTCTTCAAAACTCACTCCGAGTTTGAGCACATCGGTGAGTTCAGTATAAATCTCAGCACAGCGCTTGTTGAACAAGACGAGACGATCTTCGTCATCAAATACTGCAAGCGCATCTGACATGCTATTGAGTGCGCTCAGTAACACTGATTGCGCTTTTGCCGCTTGATGCGTCGCATCGACTTCAGCGGTTACCTCAGTTGCCGTCCCGCGATACCCAAGGAAGAGCCCGTCTTCAGAAAAAAATGGTCGCCCACTGAGTCGCCAGTGACGCGACCTGCCGGACTCATCGCGATACGAATAGCGAAGGCCACGAAAGGGCTTCTGGCTTGCAAGATCCTCACGATGCTGATCGTAGGAATCGCCAAGTGTTTCTCGCGTAAGAAGATCAAGCCAAGGCTCCCCATGTGCTGCACCGAGAAAGGGCCCACCACCTGATTCGGCAACCATTGAGAAACGTAACTCCTCATCAAGTTCCCAAAAGATATCCGAGGCAGCCTGGGCGTAATCACGAAAGCGCTGTTCGCTCGCTCTCAGCTCCTTCTCCGCTTCCTGTCGAGTGGAGATGTCGGTAAACACGCCGCAACTAGCGACAAATTCACCCTTCGCATTAAATATTGGCTGCACAGAGAGAATCGTGGGGAGTTCACTGCCATCCTTGCGCCGTAGCTCCATCTCGTAGGAGCCACTTTGTCCCTTTGCTCTCAGTTGACGCTGCTCAAGAATGGTATCGAAGCGTTCATCCTTAAAAAAGATCATGTCGGCGGAATGTCCCACTACCTCCGCTTGCTCATAGCCAAGCATCTCGCAAAAACGTCGGTTCGCGTACACCGTGATTCCATCTTTGTTGATTCGAAAACCATCAGGCATATTTTCGACAAGAGTTTGAAACTGTAGTTCCGTTTGTCGCCGCCCCGACTCCGCGCGTTTTCTAGACTTCTCAATTCGCCAGAGCGCAATGAGTGCTATCAACATCAGAGTAGACTGAACAAACAGTGTCGCAGAGAGAAGACTATGTCCTGATGAGAAAAACTCGGGAAGTACAACAAGTGGGATCAGTGCGCTGAAAACCAACGCGAAAGCAGTGACGGAAACCAAACGATCTTGGGCACGCGCGCTTACAATCACGGCCGCGAGTAACGCAAGCAAGCAGGCCGAGAATGAAATTATCAGTGGTAAATCCATTCAGGAGTACCATTAGAGAAATTGGGGAATACCGTTACTGAAGCGGTAAAAGCGAAGCAATCTCAACTCTCTCCGTCGTGCCCTGATGATGCCGAATCGACCTTCCCCAGTCAATCAAGCGCTCGGTCCAATCTCTCCAGCCATATAGCATGTGCTTAGGCCGCAAAGGCCGGATTCTCAGTGCTCTGTATTCTCTAGAGTCTCCTCAAAAAATTGCGGGAGATACCGCATCGCACCCGGTAGAATGGGCCGCACAAAGCCGTGGTGAAACAGTGGCATTCTGCTGAGGGTATTGAGCACCATACCTGAAGCGCGAGCGATATCGCTGGCGAGCGCTCCGACCTCTCCTCCATTAAGTTGAAAGCACAACTCTCCCGCGGCACCGTGGAGAAACAGACCACAGGTGCAGGCTTGCTCAAGTGAACCACCTCGGGTCAACAGGGCTCCAAGAATTCCCGAAAGCACATCTCCTGAACCACCTGTTGCCAGAGTGGGTACTGCCGCTGGATTGATCCAAATCTGAGCGGAAGGTGATGAAAGAATGCTTCGTGCCCCTTTTAGAATCACGTAACATTGAAAACGCTCTGCAAGTTCAGCAACCACACTCAATCGACGCGACTCTACATCCTCCACACTCGTCCCACAAAGCCGAGACATTTCTCCAGGGTGAGGAGTGAGCACGAAATGAGGGCCGAGGAGCTGTTGAAGCTCTTCGTGCACTGATACGAGATTCAACGCATCTGCATCTATAACCGTGGGAACCGTATCCTGCTTCGCGATACGCAATAAGGCTGCAAGTAGGTTCTTGGCCCCCTCATCTTGTCCAAGACCGGGTCCGACCACGAACGCGGACTTCTTGGCGCACAGCTTTTGTAGCTCAGATTCCTCAGGGGCAGCAAAACCACCCTTTGAATCATCAGCAAGAGACGCGCACATTATCTCCATAAATGTCGGCCCCAGCTCCTGAGCTGCAGCCTGCGGCAGCGCAAGCGTGACCAGACCTGCCCCACAAACCAAGCCCGCATGCGCGCTCAGTTTCGGAGCTCCGTAATGCCCGAGACTGCCGCCAACCACGAGTAAATGCCCCCGCGTTCCCTTGTGCGCGGTTTCACCTGAAACGAACACACTCTGCACAAGCTCTGAAATGGATCGTTCTGTGATAAGCTCTCGAGTAACTCCCTCAATCTCCTCAAGTCGCTCAGACACACCAATATCGAGACACACCGTCTCACCGCAGTACGCTGCTCCCGGAAACAGCACTTGCCCTACCTTCAAGCATTGTAGCGCAACAGTAGTATGCGCCTCGAGTGCGACACCGCAAATCTCCCCTGTCTCCGCATTCACACCACTGGGAATATCAATCGAAAAAATAGGCACTGCCGCAGCTTTGGCAACGGTGTTTATCCGGGAGATGAGCTGATGCACCTCCGCGCGAAGCTCCGTTGAAAGCCCCGTTCCAAAAAGTGCGTCCACGAGCACGCCGCTGTCTTTTATCGCCGATTCGAGTGTCGCTACCGAGTCCGCTGAAAGCTCTCGACATTTCCCACCAAGGGTAAGGAAGGCACGTGCATTCTCCGCGACGTCTCCTGTGAGAGACTCCACCGGTTTGAGACAATACAACTCGGTGGTAATACCAATTCCAAGCAAAGCTCGAGCGAGAACGAATCCATCTCCGCCGTTGTTACCTGCACCAGCGAGCACCAACACCCCTTGCTCTAATCGTTCGGAATATTCTGCAACAAGATATTCTGCCGAATGACGTCCGGCTGACTCCATCACCGCGCGAGAGGGTACTGCGACTCGCTCAAACGTCGCCGTATCTGCGGCCCTCATCTCATCGGGAGTGAGAATTTTCATCCGATTTCTGCTTTCAGCACCTCGGCGAGTTCGTTTGCGACACGCTTACACAGGGAGCTATCCTCGCACTCGACCATCACTCGTGCTTTAGACTCCGTCCCGGAATACCGCAACAAGACACGTCCGCTGCCGTCGAGCTCTTGCTCGACTTTCTTCAGCGCAGCTTGCACCTTCGGTAGCTCTTCAAAGGGTATTTTTTCGTTTACCGGCACATTAATGAGAAGTTGCGGATAGGGATCGAAGAGTTTCTGCGCACTGGAGAGCGGTGCACCATTTTTCTTCATTACCGACAACACCATCAACGCGGTAAGAATCCCGTCACCGGTGGTATTGTAGTCGAGAAAAATCAGATGCCCTGATTGTTCTCCACCGATGTTCAAGTCTTGCTTCAGCATATCAGCAAGGACGTAGCGATCGCCGACCGCTGAACGAATCAAAGAAATTCCTTTCGCTGCAAGCGCTTTCTCTACACCGAGATTACTCATCACGGTCCCTGCCACTGCCCCACCTTTGAGTAAACCGCGCTCTTGGAAATCAAACGCACAGAGCGCGAGGATTGAGTCGCCGTCAAGAATTTCCCCGTGCTCGTCACAGAAAATGACTCGATCCGCATCACCATCAAACGCGATTCCGGCATCTGCCCCATGCTCTTTCACAAGCTGACACATCCGCTCTGGATGGAGGCTGCCGCAGTCTTTGTTGATATTCTTTCCGTCAGGTGCATCACCAATGGTAATGATCTCCGCACCAAGCTCTCGAAATACGAGAGGTGCAACACGGTACGCAGCACCATTGGCCGCATCAACCACAAGCTTTAAGCCATCCAGCGTCGTGTCGCGCTCGATACAGCTTTTGAGGTAGACCGTGTATCGACCGATTGCATCGTCAATTCTAAACGCTTTTCCAATCGCATCCGGACTTGCTCGCAGCTCATCAAGTGAACCAGGACGCAACAATCGCTCGACCTCTAATTCCGTTTCATCATCAAGCTTATGTCCATCAGCACCGAAAAACTTCAGGCCGTTATCTTCGTACGGGTTATGCGATGCTGAAATCATTACCCCGGCATCCGCCCGCATGCTTCGAGTCATGAAGGCGACTCCGGGAGTTGGAATAGGACCCAAGAGCAGTACATCAACCCCCATGGAGGAAATTCCAGTCTCAAGCGCAGTCTCAAGCATATACCCAGAGAGACGAGTGTCTTTGCCAATAAGAATACGGTGACGTCCTTGGCGACGTCGAAACACATGGGCTATCGCCCTTCCCAGGCGTAGGACCGTCTCCGAGTCCATTGGCGGTACATTTGCCTTTCCTCGCACTCCGTCTGTTCCAAAAAGATCACCCATTTTTTGCTACTACCCTCACCAATGCTGCCGTCGGATTCAGTCGCTTCAACTCGACTCCCTTTGGTAAATCTGCCACAAGATTAATACTATGCTCACCAATGCCAAACGCTCGCGCATCAGCAGTAAGCTGTAGACCCTCAACCCGCAGTGCTTCGACTTCTTTTTGAGGACCACGCAGTTCTATGCTTGCCACCGAGGGCTCCGCAGTCACCGCCATACCCGCCGGAGCAAGCACCCGCACTCGCACATTTTGAAAAGTCCGAGATTTCATCACGGGCCGCACCTTCGCGGTCACAGTCACCATGGTCACCCCAAGAGAAACCGAGGGGCCATAGTTACGCAGCGATACCGCTCGCTTGACTGACTCGGTCACATTCTCCACACCAAAAGGCTTGGTCTCCACCGCACGCAACGCTTCAATTTGGCTTTGCGGACCTTTGACCACGACCGTATCAGGAAACACGGAGAGTTCTTCAAGGAGATATCCTTCAGCCGGAGTTCCCTGCTTCTCTACAACAACAAGAAGTTCTTTACTCGCGGTCTTTTCAGTTCGCACATCAACGCTCATTGGATTGATGTTTAACACCTCTACTCCAGCGGGGAGTTGCAAACTTTCCACATCGACCACACCCGAGAATCCCTGCGGCGAGCCGGCGGGAAATGCGAGAGGAATTGACTTAATCCGGCCTTTGAGTTGAGCCACGAGCGGGCCCGGCCCACGCACTTCGATTTGCGCAGGAATCCCTGCCTCCGCACCGATGGGTTCAACAATGGTAAGATCGCTTGGCACACCAGTGATTTGGATCGTCGCTGAAAGCACCGCGGTAATCGAATTATCCGGGCTATAGAAATAAACCTTCAGCAGTAACGCCAGGAGTAGTGCAACCAATTTCAAGCTAAAATTCTTCATACGTTGTAGAGAACGTCAAAGCGTGTACTCAGCTCCCTCCTTCTTCCGTACTTGCTTTCCCCGGTGCACTGACTTCAGGGGTCAGTGCGTCTTGTGTGGCAGACTCTGAAAGCGGCGGCTTAGAAACCACCTCCTCACTCGGTATTGCGACATCGACCGGAGTTGCGGGTTTCGTGGCCGATACCGAACTCGACGCCTCTTTGGTTTTTCGCTGCTGCCGAAACACGGTCAATCGGTTGAGTGCATTGAATAAGGTTTTCTCATTCAGGTCTCGGGTGATTCTTCCTTCACGGATAAGCGAGATAGTGCCCGTCTCTTCAGACACCACTACTATCACCGCGTCGGTACGCTCTGAGAGTCCGATCGCCGCACGGTTCGGTGGGCCAAAATTACTGCTCACACCTGGTTTGAA
>CAYGNZ010000041.1:0-14027 GCA_964351345.1 uncultured Bdellovibrionales bacterium
TCAGGGATTCTTATTTCCCAGGGCCCCTCGCTGACGCACGCAGCTTCCAGATAATTTCAATAATTATAGGCTCTTACAGTTCGGGTAATTGGCGCCGTTCAAGGGTGCGTGAGGCGAAATGAGAAAGAATTGCCCTAAAGTCCGGGCGCGGGCTTGTCGCTGTACCCTCAATGAAATGGCACTTTACCCGTCTCAATTAAGCCCATCCGAGGAAATTGGGGATTTTTAGCTTCATTTGGCTAATAATTTGAAATCCACGGGGGTAGTTTTTGAGTCTAATAACATACGTCGTAATTTTTACTTGCTTCCTCATTTAGCGAAATTAGGTTTTGTGAAACACGGTTTACCAAGCAAAATAACCGCGCACTTTCGCTTCTGTCTTTTTCGGCAGGCCGCACTGCTGTTGTTTGCTGGCGGTCTGGGAGTGCTTCTTGGGCCAGTGGCTACTGTTGCAAGCCCCCTTCCGCTTGAAACTCCATTTGCAGATTCCTATCAACCTTCAACTCTCTCTTCCCTCGCTCAACAACAGGTGAGTCAAGTTTGTTCATGGGAACAGCGTATCTTCGGAATAATTCAGCGACTCTCCCCAGGCACCGTCGTGCTCGAAGACTCAAGCAACAACGGTAGCTTCTCACTGCACCTACTCCCGGCCACAGCAGGCGCACGCCTCACGCTGAGCATACTCGATAGCCCTCAAGCAAACGCCTACGCTCTTCCTGCAACAGACAGTCGTAGTGCGAGCGTGGTGCTGACGCAGGGATTGCTTTCCTTGATTGAATCGGAAAACGAGTTGGCATTTGTTCTCGCACACGAATTCGCTCACATCGAAAAATCTCATTACCCAGTTGATGTCCCCACGATGCTGCTGAATCAAAAGCAGTTGGCTCATATCGCCAAGGTGCATCAACACTGGGAACTTATTGCTGACCAACGAGCCGTCGAGCAGCTCACCGCAGCAGGCTTTGATTGCTCGGCCTCAATCGCCCTCCTCACTCGTCTAGAAAAGAACTTCGGTCATCACAGACACCTGCTGTTTCAACAGCATCCAAGTCCGCGGCATCGCTTGCGAGCACTTCGTGAGAACATTTCCCGCAGCACTCTCGCCCTGCTGAACTCTGAGCACGCTCAAAGCGCCGCTTTCCCATTTGAGGCTAGCTATGCACGAAGATAAAACTACCGAAGAGGAAAACGACGAGGGAAACGAGATGCTGCACCTGGCGGCTAGTCGGCTGATCAAAGCCCAAGCCCACTCTGTGCTTCTCGTTGAGGACACCGCTGCACACGCCGCGATTATTCGCCGTGCCTTAGACCCCAGCATCTGGGTAGTAGAGCACGTCACCCGAGCCTCGGACGCACTTGCAAGCTTTGAGAGAGATCCAGAGCGGATAGTGCTGCTTGATCTGAGCTTGCCTGATAGTGATGGCCTAAAATTGTTGGGCAGAATGCTTCAAATAAACGTTGATGCACCAATAATCGTGGTGACCGCTACCGACCAAGTTTCAGTAAGCGTGGAGGCGATGAAAAAAGGTGCTTGGGACTACGTTGTTAAATCCGATCCAAAAGACAGTGCTGAGAACATCCTCTCCGCACTCGATCGGGCTTGGAAAGGACGTCTTCGCGCCGCAGAAAGTAACTTAATCGATAGGTCGCGCTTGGTTGAAATGGTGCGAGCGCAGCGACTTGAGGCTATTGAAAATATCGTCAATACGCTGCTTAACGAAGTCAACAATCCGCTCTCTGGGGTTATGGCGTTAAGCCAATTGCTGCAACAAAAAGGTGGCCTTGATGATGACCTACAGCGGCTCGCCGATGGGATCGTCAAGTCGGCGGGACAAGTCGCTGATGTGGTCGGAAAACTAAAAACAGTAAGCGAGGATGAGTCACCCACCGTGGCAAGCCGACCAACGTCTGAAGACGCGACCGAGGAAGGGCACGAGGACCTCAGTGAATCAGACGCTCTGCCAGGCGAAGGGCTATAACAAGCACCCTACCGTCCCTACTACGCCAGCCTAATTGTTAAATGTGCTCTTATCGCCAGTCTTTTTACTCTGTAGCTTCATAAAGACCGCATTTTTCGATTCAGCTCCGGTGAAATCAATTGTGGTCTCGACCACATTAATTCCATCTTCTTGAATGTTGACGATTACACCGTTTTGGTTCCCCATTCGGGTTCCAGCACGGACCGTATATCCGCGACCGGTGGCATCTTCAACAATTGCGGTCGAGCCACCGTCAGAATCTTGCAAGACGGCTGTGACTTTAAGCTGACCCAAGGTGTATCGTTCAAGTGGCGGTTTGCTCATGTCCAATTGCGACTTCGGCGCAAAATCAAATGGCAAATACGGGTCACGGCGGCCGGTAGCATCATAGACGAATTCTTCCAGCTCAAGCGTATTAGGATTCACAAACCCCTCAAGAGCCGAATCTATTTCCTCTGCGGAAGGCTGCGCGGAATTACTTGACCCGTTTGCTTTGGCAATCTGTGTGGGTGCAGAAACCTGGGCACCGAGTCGGAAGTTTACTCCGTCCCGGGCGTATTCGTACTCTTTGCCAGTTGCGGGATCCTGAGGGACTCTATCGAAATACTTTGGGACAAGCTGATGGAGACCCGAGGGCGGCTCACCAAAAGTTGCTTGGTAGTCCGCAATTGCGAGTTGCACTTTGAGCAATTCTTTCTGCTCCGTCGTAAGCTCGGCTTGCCCACTGATTTGATCAATGCCCGCATCTATCGAGGCTCGAGCATCTAGCGGGGCATTTGAAACCTCATGATAGGCGATAAATGCAATCAGTCCGACCATTACTAATCCAACAAGGACCCTAACCATAGATTCGTTACCAATTTAGAATTCTTTCGATTTTTAAGCGCAGAGCGAGAAGATTGTACGCACAAAGACCCGAGAGGCGCAGCAAAGCAGCCTTCGGCTCTAAAGTGTATCAAGCCCTCCTCAGTTGAAACTCCCCATTCGGCAGGAAATCACTGAGAACCCCTTACAGCACCATGCATACCATGTACCAACAGACTTCAAACAGTAAAAACCTATAAATTCAAACCCTTGTAGCCAAAGCAAAGCTCTGGGAGATTCAGGTAGGGAACTGCTTTACCCATCAATCGACAAATTATACGCAATAAAAGCAGTTACCGACTGCGAATTTCGCCCAAAAAGTTGTTCAATCTCCGGCTACCCTCGAATTACGATAGCTTCCTCGATCAGCATCACCGGAATGTTACCGCGAATCTGAAATCCCACGCTGCCGTCCTCCCTCATAAACAGTCCTTCAATCTCCTCAGATAGCTTCGTCCCATTCTTCGTGCTGCAATCTCCTGCACGAATTTTAGTGTTTACCTGGGCTAATTCATCGTCATTAGCCAGACGAAGGCTTTGCTTGCTTTCAGGACAGACAAGTAGCTCGAGTAATTTTTCGTCAAACATAATTGAGCACCTTAAAGGTCGGAATAAAGAGTCCGCTCGACGCAAATCTAAGCGTTGCTTCAGTGTTTTAGATTGAAATCCTCAGCAAGACTATCAAATTGGCTTTCCAATCTCGACAGGCTAATTTGCTATGGATAAGCTTCAGCGCCTGTTATACGCTAAGCTCGTCTCAGGAAATAGGCACTGATTGCCAGCGCTTATTTCAGTTTCTTCTCACCGTCCCTACTACAATTAAGCAGTGAGAGTACACAAACCCCTGAGCAGATGATTAGAACATAGAATAGAGTCTTTCCCTTTTCAGTATGAAGCTACCCTCTTTTTCAAAAAATTCTTCAACGTCACGCTTTGTTCGTTCACTTAGCCTCGCGGCACTGCTGCTGAGTTCACTTGGACTTAGTGCTTGTAACGAATATTGGCGCACTCGAGGCCAACCGCCTTCAGTACAGACCTTGATCGAGCGCTCACAAACACGGCTCTCTGAAGCGAGAGAACAAAACGAAACCAACAGAACTGAGCTAAGTTTACTGTCAAAAAAACTTGAAAAATCTCTTCTCGCGGTTGCTAAGAACTTAGAAACTTCCGAAGCTAGTGAAGACGGTCGACTTTTAAATAGTCTCTCAGAGGCAAGTGAGCATTTCATGGCTCTCGAGGGAAAAGTCTCAATCGGTTCCCGAGCGGCCCTCGGTGAATTGGCCGGACAAATGCGGGCGTTTTCTGAAACCGCAAGCAAGGGAGACGCGCTTGCTCCGAAAGCGTTCGGTTTGTTCAGCGCTCGCACCATGTTCTTTTTAGCCAACGAACTCAGCGTCCCCGGCCCGAACTTCGGTTAGCCCGAATCCAAACCTTACAAAGCGCTGCTAATTGTGCAGAGTGAAAAGGTTGTGGTCACTAGCTGCTCGCGCAGCTCCGTTTGGGGTAACACCACTGCATTTTAAGAGTACAAGCTTGTAGAGGAAATCATGCCAAAACTTCATCGTTATAGCGTCGTCGCCAAGCTTCCTGAGAAGCTTCAGCCACTAGCCTCCCTCGCCAGTAACCTTTGGTGGACCTGGGATCAATCGGCGATAAACCTCTTCTCCCGTATCGCGCACTTGCGGGCACCGAGCTTTAGACTTAATCCGCCGGAGCTGATTAACACGCTTTCAACTTCTGAAATTGAAACCTTAGAGAAGGATTCCGGTTTTATCGCTCAACTCTCTGAAGTAATCGAACGCTTTGAGACCTATAAGGAGACTCGCTCATGGTGGTCACAGCAAGGTCATCCGAATGCGGGCAAGGATTTTTCGATTGCCTATTTCTCCTTAGAGTTTGGCCTTCATGAAACACTGGCCATTTACTCCGGTGGTTTGGGAGTGCTCGCAGGAGATCACCTCAAGGCATCAAGCGATCTAGGACTGCCGCTGAACGGAATCGGTCTCCTGTATTACGAGGGATATTTCTCTCAGTATTTAAACGCCGACGGTTGGCAACAAGAGCGCTATATTCAAATTGACACCAAGCGTCTGCCTATCACGCCTGTGCTCAACCCAGAGACCAATGACGCGTTAAAGATTTCAGTACATGTGAAAGACGTTGAAGTCGTGGTCCAAGCGTGGCGAGTCGAGGTTGGGCTTGTTTCTTTGTATCTTCTTGATACCAACATTCCAGATAACTCGCCTGAGCATCGGATGATTACTTCCCGACTATACAGCGGCGACCATAGTAGGCGGATAGAGCAAGAACTAATCATTGGTGTCGGTGGACTAAAACTCCTTACTGCGCTTGGAATTGAGCCAGATGTCTTTCACATGAACGAAGGGCACTCGGCATTTCTCGCGCTTCAGCAAATATATCGCCTGATGAAAGATCGCTCATTGAGCTTCCGTGAGGCCTTGCTTGCAGCTCGCGCGGGAAATCATTTCACCACGCATACTCCGGTTCCTGCCGGTAACGACGTTTTCCCTTGCGAGCTCGTTTCTGAATATTTCGCGCCCTACGCAAAGGAGTTGGGTGTCACCGCCGCAGAGCTTCTCGAATTGGGAAGAATTGACGCGAGTGATTCTACTGAGCCCTTTTCAATGACCGTGCTTGCGATAAAAGCATCCGCGTCCTCAAATGGAGTGAGCAACTTACACGGTCGTGTATCAAAACAACTTTGGCAAGGCCTCTGGCCAGGGGTCCCGCTTGAAGAAACGCCACTGACGAGCCTCACCAACGGGGTACATACCGGAACTTGGGTTTCTCGAGAGATGTCGGAGCTCTTTGATCGCTACCTCGGACCTGCGTGGAGAGAAGCGACCTCTGCGGAAGCTTCCTGGAAAGCGGTAGATATTATTCCTGATGAGGAAGTTTGGCGATTCCGAAATCGGAGTCGATCTCTTTTGGTGCAGAACTGTCGTGAACGAGTACAGCGACAACTTGAGGCGCGAGGCGCAGGACCAGTAGAAGTTGACCAGGCTGCCGAGATTCTCAATCCGAATGCGCTTACCATCGGATTCGCGCGACGGTTTGCCACTTACAAACGAGCCTCGCTCATACTCTCAGACCTAGAGCGACTCATTCGTTTGCTCAACGACACGGAACGGCCAGTACAATTTGTCTTTGCGGGAAAGGCGCATCCGGCGGATTCTCGGGGCAAGGAACTTATCGCAAACCTTGTTCATGCCCAGCACCGTAAAGAACTGCGAGGAAAAATTATCTTTCTTGAAGATTACGACATGGGCATTGCCCGCCACATGGTCCACGGTGTTGACGTTTGGCTCAATAACCCTCGACGTCCCCTAGAGGCATGCGGAACCAGCGGAATGAAAGTCGCGCTCAACGGTGGGCTCAACCTTAGTGTACTGGACGGCTGGTGGTGTGAAGCGTTTGATGGGGAAAATGGCTGGAGCATCGGTCAGGGTGAGGAGTATCAGTCTGAGAGCTACCACGATGAGGTCGAGAGTCGAAGCATCTATGATCTTTTGGAACGCGAGGTGATTCCGACGTTTTACAATCGAAAGGATGGGGATATTCCGCGAGAGTGGATTCGAATGTCCAAACACGCAATTAAGACTGTCGCCCCACGATTCAGTGCACACCGCATGGTGCAGGACTATGCCAAAGATATCTATGCGAATTTGGGAGAGGAGCATCGTCGAACAATCTCTGCGAACTATGAAAATATTAAGAGCGCCTCAGAGAAGATTGACCACTTCAATTCCCACTGGAATGCCGTTTCGATTCAGGACGTCGCAACAGCAAGTAAAAGCGAAGTTGCAATTGGCGAACACCTGCCGCTGCATGTCGATGTCACCTTGGGAGCGATAGACCCTAAAGATGTTGCCGTTGAAGTACGTTCAGGAACTCTGGATGTCACCGATACCTTGCACCACGTTCAACTCACCGGACTCAACAGTGCAACCCCGCTTGAAACACCGCACACCTACCGTTTTCAAGGTGAGATACCAGCAGGACGAGCGGGCAACTTTGGCCTCAGTGTTCGGGTCGTGCCTCGTATCGCTGGGGAGCCAGAGAGATTCATTCCAGGACTGATGACTTGGTGGGAATAACGCTAGGTCTTAATTGCGGGATGGCTTAGGTTGCTCGGACTTGCTTACTCTGTCTCAAACACTGAGTTTTGAGCTTTCTCAAACAGCTTCTCTTCTTGCTCGACCCGAGGGTTCGCCAATCGAGCTCGGCTTTGGCTCTTCTCTTCTTGGGAAATCGTGGTTCGTTGAACTTCTTCCTGCCCAGCCTCTTGCGTCAGTTCGCTCTCACGTGCGGAGACAAGATAATCCAGGATGGAGTCAAGCTCATCTGCCTTTGCAACCTCAACCGCGCTAAGCGGTAGTGCAAGAAACATAATAATGGGAAGTAAGACCTTCATCGAAAAACCCGAATTTGCTTAGTAATGGGATTGAGCTGTCCCGTGCTTGGGTTTTTAAAACGTTCTTGTTTCAGCTCTTTCCATACACTCATCAGGGGAAGTAGACTGTTTACTTCACTATAGTATTTTTCATAGTGTAAATAGGTAGTTAATGCGCTAAGGTACTTGCGAAATGCCGTCCCACCCCAGACATTTTCGAGTTTTTCGACTCCAACGGCCAAACATTCCAGGCCTTGCTGCATCTGAGGCTGCTCCTACCCTCGAAGCTTTTGTCGCAGACTTGGAACAGCGCAGCGAACCGCTCGGGGTGTATCTTGATGGATTTCTTATTGAACATTTGCTCCCTGAACATGAAGAGCTGCTTCGAACTCTCGCTCGCAAGGATTCGGTAGAAATTCTCAGCGGGTTTTACTTCGAGCCCAACCTCGCACTATGCACTCTCTCAGAGCTTGTCGACCACTTTGCCTTGACCCAAGCTTTTTGGACACGCATGGGGCGAGAGAACTGTTCTACCTGCGCGCTGCTCGGCTCCAGAGTATCGCCAGAACAAGTGCAACTACTTGTTGAGCACGGAATCTCGTTTATCCTCGCCTCGTCTGAAGCCTTTACTTCCTCCAGCTCCTCGATTGTAATTGATCACCAAGGCAAACAAACTACAATTGCTCTCATTGACCATTTTGATTCATCAGAAGAATCGAGCTGCGAAATTTCGGAAAGCGAAGCTGTCGCGCTACGTGCTGAACTCTTTACGCCTCAGGCAAGCGAGCCTGCATTTGAAACTCCACTTGTGGCGCATCAGCGAAAAGAACTGCGCGAGGAATTAGCGAAGCTGCCGGACTATGTTCGCGAAAATCCCCTGGAGTATGTGAACAAGGAGCGGCTTGCAAATGCGAAAAAATGGTACCTTCGTTCTCAGCACAGGCCCTCGACTCAAAATGACTCCAGCCTCTCTCTCTCACTTGCCTTACGTAAAAAGACGTATCACTGCCTGCTTCATGCGCAAGTTGAGATAGATGCAATCTATCATCCCGAAATTGATCCCAATGACGGCTGGCTTGAAGAATCACGCGTGACAAATCCTGACGGCACCCTCGCCAGTATCACCCTCCACACCCCCTTCGCTCACTACCTTTTTAGTCCTCTATCCGGCGCTGGCTTACGCGCCTTAGGCTACAAACCAAGGAAATTAGCACTCCTCGATGTTGGCGATGGCTCAGCTCGAACCAGCTTCTCAGCCCTACTCTGTGAGAAGGATGGCTGCGAATCAGAACAAGAACTTGTTCCAGGGGAGCTTTCAATACCTCGCAAAAACCCCGGAGTGTATGTGGTTCGAGCGACCCAATCACTTGATCCAGAGCGTTACGGCAAAGAGGCCCAGGTCGTGAAAGACTTTATGATTAAGTCAGGACTCGGCGCCCATCGACCGAACGCCACGACTGGCTTTTCGCTGGAATACTGGCTTGAAGGTGTTGCGCAAGACGCTCTGGATTCAAAAACCCAACTTGCGATTTCTTGCCACTACCTACCCCCCAGCCTCTCGGGTGAACTATTGCAACTCCGAGCACTCCTGCCCGCAGGAGGAATTTCAGATGAAGCATGTTCATTGGAAGTTGAGCGTTCGATCTCTCTTCCTCGTTCACTCTCCGGAGTTCGACTCATCGATAGCCTTGATCAATTCGTCATAGACTTCCGCAGTGCCAAACCCTTAAGCAGTGTTGAAACAACTCCGCTATTTTATGCTGATGAATCGGAAAGTATCTTTGCAGGGGTGCAGCTTCGTTTTCTGCTACCGCTAAAAGAGGTGCTGGATAGTTTCGAGAGCAACTCTCTGTTTGTCTCTATCAACTAATGAGCTTTGACACCTGATTGGCATCGATGGCTTTTGAATTGCCATTTTTTTGATCGCGAGACGCCTGCATTGAAGGAGTTTGTTTGTTTTGGCCAGCAAGCGAACGAATCGCGATGCCGGTGCCAATTGCCGAGGCTAGGCCGGCTGCGCCTAGAGCAACTGCTGCTCCGACTGGAACAGGAGGAAGAATTAACTCTCGATAGTGAGAAGGATCACGATAAAGTATATGTGCTAGGACTATTGCCGCAGCCGTAGGTTTCGAATATCGGTTGGGATCAAACTTCGGATGGAGAGTCCCCTCAGCCTTAAGAGCAGGAATTTCCCGAATAGATTTGTCCCAATCCGCCTGGGGACCTTGCTCAACACCTCGCCCATTGGTCATTTGCAGATGAGCACCCATGTATCCTCCTAAAACCGCAGAATTATAACCTATTTTTACTACATCTATGTTATGCGATGTGCTACCGCAGGCGTGTGCTTTAAAATAACACCGAGAACCCTCAGGGGCCTCTGAGGGTCAAGAGAGTGTACTAGAAGGAGAATAGCCTAGTTTACCAGAACACTTAGATGTAAGACCTCTTTCTGCTTATCCGTCAGCTCATCCTGCATCACTGCCAAACGTCTATCGTCATACATCAAGTTACTCACCAGAGAGGAAGCATCACATGCTGCACGGCTTGAACACTCTAAGGTATCAGACAAGGGATCGAAACGACTCACCATCCCTTCATCGTCAAACTCTACCGGGAAGAATAGTCCGAGATACCGTGCCGCATAGTGTGCCATGGATTCACCAAGAAAATCTGCCTCTCCATCATCAAGCACTCCACCAGCACCTGCATGCTCGCTGAGGCTGAGCGCGACTGCTGCCTTATCCGAAGGCAGGACAGGACCAGGAGTGCTCGAGACCATACCGAGAACACCTACTGCTTCGTTACCCGGAAGAACCGTATTGTCCTGCGAGATCACATCCGCAATGAACACATTCAGTTCGTAATCCTGCGCATTGAAACGTCGCGCGGTGGACTGCACCCGGTAGAAATCAGAGCCCAAAGTCGGGTTGGGAAGAATATCAGCACCCGCGACCTCAACCAATTCAACGGTGAGGCTAATGCCCGCTTGATTAAATATCTCCTTCCATCTTGTAACTGCCAAATCGATCCCACGCGAGTAACTGCCTCGCTGGGCCTCAGTGCCAACAATGTGGAGATTTGCTTTAAGAGAGCCTGAACTGAGATTAGAATCAATCTTCGCGACAATCGAAGCAGAATACTGATCCGCCTCAGACTGTCGACTTAAGGCTCGGAAGCGTAATTGCTGCTGATACTCGCCGACCATTAACGCTGGATCATCTCCCCGTGTAGGATAGGCAAACGAGTTCGCACCATCAGCATCGTTTAATCCTTCACTCGGTGTAGGCTGATCTTCAGAATCAATCAGCTCCTCCTCGTCGAAGAAAAACTTATCTGTTCGGATTTGGTAGAGCGGAAATTCTGTCTGAACATGAAACGATACGAATAAGGGACTATCCGGGTCATTCGAACCGTCAGTTGGTACCCGCAGCCGCAGCAGAAAGGGAGAACCGACATCCCCGGCGACAGACACAGAAGTCAGAGAGCGCAAAAATCCCAAAGGTGGTGTTGCTAGAGTAACCGTTGTCTCTCGGGTACCGTTTCCATTATCATCGTCACCAGGACCACTGTCACCAAAAAGGTCGCTGGAGCTATCTGAGCCGCCGGTGTCTCCACCACCACCGCCACCACCGCCGCCCCCACCGGGGCCGCTCACGACAGTTCCTCCGCCACCACCACCGCCGCTTCCACCACCAGAGCCAGCGACAATTCCTCCACCTCCGCCACCACCACCGGTTCCTCCTCCTCCACCACTTCCGCAAGCACTAAGAGAAAAAGCAAAAATACCAAGTGCGAGAGGAGATAAAACTACAGGCTTTAAGATCGATAAATTTCGCATTGAAACCGGATTAATTGACACTGTGGACACGAACTAACAATTAAGTACTAACGACAGCTACTTCATCTAGTTTTTAGCAGGCTTATGAGGGGGCCCGGCAAGAAAAAACAATTCTTAGCACATCACTAAGGAAATCCTCCTCTCCGACGTTCAGCGACCTTTGCTTCGCGGAGCTTTTGCAAGAATCGCAAGCACTTCAGCTTGACCGAGCTGCTTTGCGCGCTGCTCTATGCTGAGCCCTTTGGCGTCTTTGGCGAAAGGGTCCGCCCCCTCGCGTAACAAGACTCGAACCAGGGTCGCCTGGCCCTTCTCCACCGCAATCAGTAGCGGTGTCACGCCGCTTTTGGTCCTCACATTCACGTTAACTTTTTTTGCAATAATCAGCGCCACCACACTGAGCTTCCCGCTACGGACAGCAGAGTGAAGCGGTGTTTCGCCACTCAGATTTGCTCGCTGCGCAGAAGCACCAGCCGCAAGAAGTATACGAACCACATCGGCATCCCCAATCCTTGCTGCAGCCATCAAAGGCGTGGTCCCGCTAGGAGTTGATGCGTCAACACTGGCGCCTTGAGAGAGTAGCTGTTTCACCGCAGCGGAATTACCCTTTGCCGCAGCGCGGTAAAGAGGAGACTCAACGCTGCCAGACATTGCTCCGCCTTTTTCACGAGCAATATCTGAGGCTGATTTCCCTGCTTTGTTTTTCTCCGCTGCGTCAGCCCCCTTAGAGACGAGCATATTTGCTGAGCGTCGATGTCCACCCTTGGTCGCAAGGAGTAAGGCCGTATCTCCTGCTAAATCTTTCGCGGCCACCTCTGCACCAGCAGCGAGGAGAGGATGGATCGTTCTTACATGACCAGCGGCGGCGGCATACATCAGCGCTGTTCGACCCTTCTGATCGCGCGCATTAACATCCGCCCCTCGCTTAAGCAACCAACGCACCGTCTCAAGCTGATCTCTTTCTGCCGCTCTCATTAGCGCCGTTTGGGAATTTCCTCCCCGGTTATTGATAGTGGCACCACGGCTTAACATGACATCAAGTAGTTCCAGTTCACCGCGAGCTGCCGCGAGAAGAAATCCAGAGTCTCCTTTAGAATTTACGGCGAGCGGATCTGCCTTCGCCTCCAACAACAGACTTGCAGCTTTCTTTCGATGGGGACCAAGGGGAAGCATAATGACGCTGCGATCTTTTACCGCATCAGCTCGGCTAAGCTCATCAGAGAGCAAGAGTATCAAGGGGGTTGAGCCATCAGGGTCACTGATGTTGGCATTCGCTCCCGCTTGTAGAAGAGCTACAAAAATGCCAGGGCGCACTCCACGCTTGGCAGCTTCCAAAAGGGCAATGTTGATTTCAGCGGGATTGAAATTTTCTTTCTGCAGCTCCTGTCGAACGCCAGCTTCGGAGTTTTGCTCGACTTGAGCAATCACTCCAGCTCCACTTGACTCTTCCGCTTGCGCGCTTGAGACCGAAGTAAAAAAAACTACACCGAGGATGCTCAAGGACAGAAAAACTCTGTTTACATGCATACGCAGCACACTCTGATTTATCGGAGAATAAAGAACAACCTAAGCAGCTTTTTGTTTTTTCGTTGAGTTCTCCCCTGCCTCAGCCTTTGCCGCGAGTAGCAGCACTACTGGGGACGCAATAAAAATCGAAGAGTAGGTTCCGACAACAATTCCTATCACGAGAGCAAATGCGAGATCGGCAACAGCCCCGCCTCCGAGCAACCACAACGTACTAACCACAAACAAAGTCGTTAAACTGGTTAATATGGTCCGGCTCAGTGTCTGGTTAATACTGCGGTTGATTAACTCAGCGAGCGACAAAGAGGCGAGTCCTCCCTGGGCCTTCTTCTTTGATTTTGTAGCATCCTTTAAGGAAAGCCCGAGATTCTCTCGAATCCGATCGTAGACGATAATGGTATCATTGAGAGAATACCCAACAATGGTGAGAAGCGCTGCGAGCACTGAAGCGCTAATCTCATGCCCACTGAGGACAAACATTCCTGAGGTGATGATCACGTCATGGACGAGGGCGACAATCGCACCGGCTGCAAATCTCCATTCGAAGCGAAACGAAATATAGAGAAGGATACAAACCAGCGCGATAAGCATCGCCTTGATTCCGTCTTGTCGGATTTGCTCTCCAATTACCGGGCCGACAAAATCTTGCTGTAAAAGCTCAAAGTCCTTTCCCTCAAGATTCTGATGGAGCACCTCTTGAATTTTCTTCCCGGTATCCTGACCTTTATCCGCTTTTAAGCGAATCGAGAATTCCGCCGTTCCTTCTTCAAACGATTGAACTATCGCATCCTTAATCCCACCCGCATCAAGTGCGGCACGAATCTCTGCAATCTTAAGTGGATCGTTAAAGCGAACAACCACATCCGTACCACCAACAAAATCGACACTATACTTTTCTGCGCCTCGGTCTTGCCAAATAAAAATAGATGCCGCGATTAGGAGCAGCGAGAGCGTGATGAACACATATCGCGCACCCATAAAATTGAACTGAAATTTTTCGGAACTCACTGTCATCACCTAAATGCTCAATCCGCCTTTTGCGTTCTTCATCTGAAACACAGAGAAGCCAACCTTTGCGACAAACAAGGCGCAGAAGATACTGGTTATAATTCCTAAACAGAGTGTGACCGCAAATCCTTTGATCGGGCCCGTACCCCATGCATACAGAATAATACCGGTCAGCAGCGTCGTAATGTTTGCATCAAGAATAGTCCAATGCGCTTTTGCAAACCCTGCACCGACGGACGCACTTGGTGTCGCGCCGACCCGCAATTCCTCGCGAATCCTTGCAAAAATAATCACGTTGGCATCCACTGCCATACCAACTGTCAAAATAAGACCCGCGATACCTGGAAGGGTTAAGGTTGCTCCAAGGAGAGAGAGCAACCCAAGAAGAAATAAAACGTTT
>CAYGNZ010000042.1:0-13800 GCA_964351345.1 uncultured Bdellovibrionales bacterium
CCAGAGTCGAGGCGGAGCGTATTGGTAGCCGAGGCAGGCACCAGGAGAACGTTCGTCCTCAATATGAATACTACTCGGACGATGGTAGCGCAGAGTATTTCTGCTCACCATAACGTCGCTGGCATGCTCGACCCATACCCCGCCGTAGCGATTCGAAACTACGTCGTTTTCAGAGATATAGATGTGATGCACGGTGCTCGCTTCAGCGGATGTTCCCGCTCCAACATAGACACCGTATCCACCAGCGCGATCGATATCGTTCCGCAGTAACCAGATATTTTCTGAGCCCCCGAGGATGCTCACTCCGTCATGCACCGTCTGACCGACGATAGTACTGTATCGTCTACCGATATCGTGAATATCGTTGTCGTAGAGTGTGACGTCATGAACGCTCACGCCGAGAAAACCGAAGATGTCGATTCCACCGCCCTCGTTGTTCCCTTCAAGCTCGGAGTAGCGCACGGCAATATGATGCGCGGGGCCAAAGATTGCTAAGGAACCAACCGGACTCGGCTCTCCCCTATCCTCTGCCACACGATCAAAATGAAGGTTCTCAAGAATGAGGTAGCTCCCACTGATATGCCAAGGACGCGTGATGCGAGGCTTATCGTCTCGAGAAACTCCTCGAATGAAAATGGGTTGATTTGCAGTGCCATTGCTCGCGACGCTAAAGATGGCGCCGTTTTGGGTATAGTCATACAAACCATGCAACTCCACGTAGGACCCTGGAGCCAGCACCTCAGGTATTGTCTGTCGCGGACGCTCTGGAGTTCCGTAGGTGTTTCCCGCATCGCTTGCTTGTGGATGATAAGAATCCACGTAGTAAAAACCAGCTACCTCGGAAGTCCAGGGAGAAGGACGCCTTGCTGCAGCTTCTTTCACACCAAAGCTAGGCTCAGGTACGGCGATTTCTGGAATAAAGCGGTCAACGGAGACAAACACTCTTCCTGGACGGCTCCAAGTAGTACCGTCGTATACTCGAAATTCAAAAAAGTCATTACCGCGAAATCTATCATCGGGGTCATAAGTGTAGTTCGGCCAAGACCCGTAGACTCTGCCGTTTTCAGGTTGTCGAGAGATATAGGCCCGAAATGAATCATCGAGGCGCTCTTCGTTACTTGCGGTGAGGCCAATCGTAGTATTTTTATCAACACTCACGCTAAGCTCGCGCGCATCGGCGTTTAGGGCATTGCGCACTTGTACTGCGGGTACAGGCATGATGTAGCCGATCCCACCTGCGCTTTTGGGAAATACTCGAAGTAGTTCGCCTGCGTATTCAGCTTCTTCTGTCCAGCTACATGAAGAAGCCGAGCCAACAAAACTCGGACCCGAGAGTGAATGCACAGAGATATCAGTATTACCAAATCCGTTTAATCCAAAGATTGATTTTTGTGCAGGGTCGCTCTCAACAGCGTCAAGCTTGATTCCATCCAATGCATACACCGTATGTTGAATGTCGATTCGACGCTCGGTAGCGTTTAACACTTTAAACCAGTTCGCCGCTCCGAAGTGAGTATTCACGGGAGCAGCAACGGAATCACCAGGAGCTCCCAAGACTGGACGTGATTGTGAGGCGTAGGCCCAGTCAACTTCGGTGGGACTGGCAGGATTTTGCCCATAGAACAAACTTGCCACAATCACCCCTTCTCCCGCCTGCTCTTCATTGACACAACGCACTCGAAACGTACCCACGCTTCGCTCTCCGAGGTATTGATTGAGGTAGACATGCTGCTGGGAGAATCCGCCGATGAATCGAACTTCATCAAGCAGCAGAGCTCCTGCCTGATTGCGAACCTCAACACGAACCTGTAAGGCATTTCGCGCGGGGTTTGCTATCTCTCCCCAATTAATTGCGGGGTCCATAGTGGACGCAGGCAAGGGTCCTGAGTCGCAGCTTCCTTGCTTCGGCGTGAGTGGAAAGGCAAAATTAAATCTACCTGCGGAAGAAGGGCTGTAGCGAGTAAGAAACGCACCATACTGAAGATCGGTATCGAAGAGAATGATCTGGTAGGTCCCCACTATCTGACCATCTTCATGCCCAAGCGGAAAATCTTGACGGGCACCAGGAGGGATGGGACCGAAGGAAACGTTTTTGGAGAAATCTCCGTTTTGATCGTAGACCTTTACAATTCCCTCAACGATATCTTCTTGGTCCTCACTCGGATTGAAGATGCTAAGCCAGTTCAAAACGGGTGCATCTCCGCCGTCAGGGCGAATTGAGTTAAACACTCCAGAGTTCACGCCTCGCAGAGGCTCTGTTACGGGAAGTACGAAGGCATAGTCGATTTCCTTCTCACTTCCGGCAGGAGCCATTCGATACACGACGGTGTAGCAGTTGAGCTTAAAACTCGGTGCTTGCTCGTTCTCATCGCGCACGGGTCTGATGACAAACGTCCCGGTGCGATCTGCGATAGGGAATTGATTGAGAACTAAATGCGGACTTCCACTTGCTGGAACAAAGAGGCGTTGGCTACCGAGCACACCGCTATCGTTGCCCAAAACTTCGATATCGATGAAACCCTCTTCTCCGCCAACATTGATACATTCAATGACGTTAAGGTGCTGATTAAAGCCGTTAAATGTCCCTATGGCAGGAAATGACAACTGCTGTGACATGCTTGCGGAGGGCAGAGCGAAAAAGCCCAGTAAAATGACTAAAAATACGCCAGCCTTAAAAGAGTTTTTACTTATTATTTTCACGTACTTAGACGTCTCCCGTGCAGCCTAATCAAGGATTGCTTGAACCCCTGTTCAGGCTGGATCAATAGTGCAAGGAAGATAGTGCAAAGACTGAGCCAAGTTCGTGAAATTAAGAGAGATTTTGGCGCATGGCCCAAAAGGCCGGATCTGAGCAAAGAGACTAAGAAAACCCAAAGCTAGGTGAACCTAAGATTCCGCCGACGACCTACTTTCGGTGTCGCGCCCGATACAAGATGCGATCAGCTTTCATAGTAGGTCCAAGGCATTGCACCTCCTCGAAAAACTCTTTTAGGTGCTCTTGAAAACTCTCTTCGGAGTACTGCTCGTGGTTAGTCTTCTGTGGATCCTGATACTTGATGTAGTCATCAACAAAGCCAATATACTCGATAAACAAATCTGTTTTTGCGAATCCAGAAAGATACTCGATTAGTTCTCGAAAGGTACTGAACTGCGGCAATCCAAAAAACAGATGATGAATAATCGAAAACACCGCAACGGTATCGAAAGTTTGAGCAAAGTTCGGATCCGGTAATTTGATATTGGCAAAGGTAACCTTATCGTCGATACCGATAATTTTTGCCACTCGTTCTGCATGCATCAATAGATGTGGACCCATATCAATACCTGTTCCATGACGGGCTCCCGCACAAACTACTTCCAGCGCGCAGGCTCCCGTGTTGCAACCGATATCAAAAAAAGACTTGCCGACAATCGCCTCAGAGAGAAACGGTCTCAGCAGAGAGAACTTGTCAGACGAGGAGCCAAACGTTCGGATTTCTCCTTTTCGGTAGAGATAGTGTTGATACGAGCCTTCAAGCAGCCATTCTTCTCCGTCGACAATCTTCGTCTGATTTGGCGGGAGAAAATCCAGCGGAGAATTCACTTGCGCGAGCAAAGCTTGCGAAAGTTTTAATTCGGATTCGCTCTGCATACTATCTCGTAGCTGGATAAATGCTGAGCCATCGGCAAACCTCGACTCCTCCATCGCCAAGACCTGTTCGATTGCTTCGACTAAAAACGGCTGCAAACTCCCATCGGCCGCAGCATCTGCGAGCGCACGCTGCGCAACCTCTTGCCGATCACTTGCAAGTTCTGTCGTTTGCACAAGTCCGGCAAAAAGCCCGTGACGGAATGAAAATAGTGATCGCAGAACAATGTCTTTCCACTCGGCTCCAGAATAATCCTCCAGCAGCTTTGTTGAATGGCCGATATCGGCAAAAACTAGGTGACCATTGTTGTCTACAAGAACGTTTGAGTAGTTAGGCCACTCACAGGTCGCTGAGCCCGACGTTTCGACAAGCGCGGCCTGAAGATGCAAATAGAGGCAAAGATTCGCCCTCTGCACGTCCGGTCGGGCAAATACCGCACGAGGGGGGTGTTTCAATCGAGCAAAGGATTTTTCTATCGCAACTATCTCGCCTACTTCGTTTTTTAAGAGGCGAAACGGCGGCAGTGACTGCTTAGGGATTACTTGGTTTACGTGCGATAGCTTCTCTTCCAGCCGCTCCAATGCTTCAGAGCGAATCGGAAGATGAAAATATTTAAGTGACTTCTCCTCGCCTTTAGGATTGCTCACTCGATAGACCACTCCTTCGCTTCCGGCACCAAGGACCTCGTGAAATGTGTAGCCAGGGAGCAATCCAAACGGCGTATCCTTACTTGACGACGAGCAGTCAAACACTAGTTGTGCTTCCCACACGCTAGGCTGCTCGGAAATAGCCGCTAAAATGGAATCATAATGTTGCGGATTCGATGAAACTACTATCGTATTCACCGCCGAATCTTTCTTCAGAGGAAAGCTTGAAATCGGCACGCCAAAAACGGATTGGCCACTGAACTTTTGATTTTTATCAACAATAGTTTGAACCGACACTCCGGCAAGACGACAGGCCAACAGAACTAGCATTCCGCTCAGTCCCGCGCCATAAATCGCTAGCGGCTCGCGTTTCGTTCGGTACGGGGCAAGCTGCCCTACTTTGCTCAATAGATAATCAGAGTATCCAGGGTTGAGATTCAAACATGCGCAATTCGTCGCAGCATCGTAGCTCACTTCATTACGCGAAGAGTCCTGGGCAAACAAAAAAACCGAAGGCGTATCCTCGCGATCGAGAGCGGCATCAACTTGTGATTTGAGTAGTTCATAATGTTGCACTGACGTCGCATACAACACGACATCAGGATTCAGTGAGGTAAACTTCTCAGGTGAACGAACCGGGCTTAGTATCGGAGATGTAAATACGCTTAGACCTTCCAAGCTCTCAGAGTTATCCACTACTGCGATCACCTCTGCAAACCTCTCCAAGGCCAAGTAGCTCAGCAAACCACTACTTGCCGCTCCCACGACAATCACTCGAGGAAGAGCAGTTTGCTCACCTTGCCATTTGCTCAAAAACTCGCGCCAGCGAGAGTGAATATCATACTGGATATTCAGTATCTGAGAGACAATGTCGTAGTTTTTGTTTAGAGAAATTTGATTCATTCGCTTCTTCAGCTTTTTTTAGAGTATCTGTCGCAGTCATTGCTATTCAGCATTGAACTTGACGAGGGAAAATTTGCATTCTCGGAACGAGCGTTTTGTTTGTTCAAGGCTAAAACCATACCCCAGCTAAAGACGTAGAAGTAGCAAAATCTCGTCAGAACACCTACTCTGCTAAAGTTGTAAATAACAACAGAGAAGAAAGAAATCGTATCACGCTCTTGAAGTTGATAAGCAATTTTAGGGAGATTTCTCTCGCAAACAGCCTTTGCGGGAGGTATCACTCCTGCTAGAGTTTACGGCATCCTCACAAGAGAATTCTGCATCAGATATCTAAGTTTAGCTTTACTCCATGCCTATATGCAGGCTCTATGAAAACAAAACCAAAAACTTTGGTCGTTATTCCAGCCCGAGCCGGCTCCAAGGGATTGCCTCGTAAAAATATTATCGACCTCGGTGGAGTGCCTCTGCTTGCCTGGTCAATAGTGGCAGCAAAGGAAACTCCATCAGTTACAGAGGTCGTCGTCTCTACTGATGATGAAGAGATCGCCAACGTTGCTCGTCAATGGGGCGCCACGGTGCCCTTCCTTCGTCCCGCGGAATTAGCCGGCGATAAAAGCTTAGTTAGTGACGCGATAAACTATACTATCCGCGAACTCGATCAAAACTTCGATATCATTGTAACACTATTCCCCACTCACCCTTTTCGCACTCCTGCCCTAATTGAAGAAGCAATCCAAGTAGTTCAGAAAACATCGCTCGGTGCGACTTCTGCAACGAGCGAAACTAATCACCCCGGAGACTTTCTGCTATTCGACGGAAATCAAGGAACTGTTGTGACTGGTACGCCAGAGCTACCGATTCTACGTCAACACGCAGTTATTACTGTAAGTCCAAGATTCCCTTCCAGCGTCTATCAAACTCGAGGACGCGAACACTACACCGCACTCGCTCACGAAATTCGTAGCGGTGATGAGCGCTTTCTAACGCTGACCCATCACATCTGCGTCGATGATCCGATACTACATACAGATATTGATACCCCCGAAGACCTGACGCGAGCGCAAACGTTACTCGCTGATAATCGGGTCTACTGGACTCCAGACAAGGGCTACCGGTCTGGAGAAAGTAATTTCGTTCCACGAGAATTTAAGTTTGGTCCTCCGGTATATCAATGCATGGCATTCTCTGAGTCAACGAGAAAAGAAGTGCAGCTTGCCAGGAATCCAATCGCGATGAGTCCTTACAGTGTCCGACAGGAATTGGATACTCACCAAGAATTGGCGAACAAAGATATCTTAGTTTTTGTTGGGAATGCGAGAGTCCCGGATAATCCAAACGCTCAAGCGTTGGGTCTCGAATTAACGGACACTCCAACAATCCGTGCTCAAAAAGGAGAGCCGCTACACTTAGGTTCAGGGTCGGCTCGAAATACGTTGGGATTTGGGTATCAGTTCGTTGACCCACAGCTCGTAGAAACTATCGGACATTTTGTCGGAGATATCCCCTCAAAAACTCTCTCACGAGAAATCGAACTAGACTTGACTACCTTCGAAGCCCCGGGAGCCTCTTTCTTCACCAGAGCCTACGATCAAAATCTGCAAATACTAGGTGTTTCACCTCTGTATTACTACGACGGAAAGAGTTGGCTCCCTCAGGAGGAGTGCGAATCGTCTTTTACCTGGAACGCGGATTCCAGCCAACTGTCCATCCCAGACGGGACAATGGCAGTGGATACTCATGTATTTGGTAATCCGGAAAGCACTCCCAAGAGAGGATACAGTTGGGCACCTCTAGAATTCTCGGGAATACTCGAATTTGATCCCCTCCGCTCCCTTTTTAAAAATAGGTTACTTGAGGTCGATATTGCACGACGTCAAGACATGCCGCCTATCCATCGTTGGGACGGTTTCGCCTTTATTCCTAAATCCGTAGATCAGGACGCTGCGTGGGATATACATTGGTGCGCTACTGGCGAGCCGATTGAGAAGGTAACGTAACCCGTGAATATCTGGTACGATTTCTATCAAGCTGTGCGTCGTGCCGTATTTGAACCCTTGTTCAATCTCACAGGTTACACACCAAAGAAATATATCCTTACCCCCGCGGAGAAGCGATTTATTTCAAGCAATGCAACCGCGTGGCCTACGAATTCGAACGAAGAGAAGCCTATTAAAGTGTTAGTACACGGCCACATGGCGAGCGAAGGAGTGAACTATCTAAGCCGTCTCGGAACCGTAAGCAAAGGCATCGCCGACTCTCTAGACTCCGATATTCTCGTCCTTCTCCCCCGATGCCGTTACAACTCTGCGCGTCTTACAAAGCTCTACGAATCCTTTGGAATAACCAAGTTTCTCTACCTTGCTGAGATGGATTGGTTTATTTCTGCTCGTTTCTCCGCACTATTGCGCACAATGAGATGGTTCCTCTCAGCGCCCAGTGTCGAAGACCTTCTCAATCTCAGTTACAAGGGCATAGCGTTCGGTGATGTGGTGTATAACGACATTATTCACGACATCCCAAATTGTTACACAATTTCACGGCTGAGTTATCGCCACATCCCCTTCATTTTTCGCTTCTTCCTTCATGTCCAAGTGTACGATGAATTGCTCGATCAACATTCTCTGCAGTTTCTCGTCACAACACACGTGCAATACACTATGTTTGGTACGCTCGTCCGCCTCGCTCTCGCCAGAAATATTCAAGTGGTGGAAACAACTGACCTCACAACATCTATTTTTTCTCCAGATGCAATTGTAAATGGAGCTGATTATTTTTCGAATACAGAGATTCAGCTTCGCAAAATCCTCGAGCATTCGAAGGAGCGAGAAAAGTATCAGACAATTGCAAAAAACGAGTTGCAATCGCGAATGAACGGAACGCTTGAACAGATTGATGTTCAACTCGCATTTGCAGGCAAAAAGAGAGTCAATGACTCGGAGCTGCGAAAAATGCTCGGAGAAGATGATAAACGAGAGATTGTTTGCATATTCGCCCACGTGTTTTCAGATACACCGATGAGTGTCTCACGGCGCGGCTTGTATCGCGACTATTACGAATGGCTTGAGCAGACCCTAACGCTCATCTCATCTCTCAAGCATACTCGTTGGGTCTTAAAGCCCCATCCTGCACAAGCGCAATACGGCGAAATTGACGAGGTGAGGCGGCTGTTCTCCTTCGTTACGAGCAGCAAAGATACCTCTATCTCCTGGTGCCCGGAGGAGCTAAGTACGGACTCTCTTATCCAACACTCTCGCGCAATCGTGACGTATCAGGGAACCATCGGTCTTGAATGCAGCTGTTTCAAAGTCCCGGCAATAATTGCCGGCACCCCAGTGTATCGACAGCTAGGTTTCACTCATGAGCCCACTTCAATTCAAGAGTACGCCAAGGCTCTCGATACTGCGCGTTCTTTACCCGTGCTTTCAGATGAACAGCAGTCTACCGCATTAGCCGCTTACGGCGCCCTTTCAACCTTGATGACCAACCGGGAGAATAGTTTGCTCGACCCCGACTTACTTGACCTTGTTTGGGGATATCAAACAACACGGGACCTAGATAAAGCGTATCACTTATTTAGTGAACGACTTGCATCAACGAGCCTTCGCGAGCAACAGCTCTATCACCGAGCCAGAATGATAGGGGCGCAAAGTGATCAATGACCTCCTCACTAACCCTACGTAGCATTCGGATTGCACAGAAACTCCTACTCGGGAAAACGTTTCGTTATCTTGCGAGGCTTATTGGACGAAAGCCGCTTACGGACTACAACCCAAACCCTCATTTCGGAATTCTGAATGTTCCGTTCGGCAGTTACTTTTTAAAGATTGAAACAACTCCGGGTATGCTTTCGTCAGAAATGCAAAGAAGGACGCTCATACCAACTCAAGTCCGCGAGCTATTCTGCCCAATGACGTTTACTTCATTTCTAGGGGTTTCAATCGCGTACCTTCCGCGCCGCGAAGAGGTCTCAGATGTTGGGGCCTCGCTTCCGTTTGCGAGAGCTATCCATGAGGAGTTCATACAATGTGGCGAAATTCTTAAGACACGTCTCGAAGAAAATCCTGAATTGCTCTCGGGCTTACAAGTCCTCTCACGCTATCTGGGTAAAGATGCAGCAGAGTCAATTCGAGAGGGTTTGGTGGCGATTCTAGAGAAACCTCTACAGGTTGGACCAGTACATGGAGATTTTCACTACAAAAATATAGTAAAAGTTGAGGCCGATACGGCAGAGCTGATTGATGCCGACTGCTTTCGCCCTAGAGGAATCCAGGCGTTTGACGCAATTTATTTTGCGCTGGAAGCTGCGCTAGTTGAGCATGCAAAAACTCGCGGGTGGTTAGACGAACTTCTCGCTGCAACGAAGGGTAAAAGCAGTGTTCGAGAGTATCTTTTCAGTATAGCGCCGCTACGTTTTGAGGAAGCGCTGCTTCTCTATTTCGTTGACCGTTGCGGACAAGAAGACCGCTACATCCCTCAACTCTCCACCAAGGGAATTCGCACCTTAGAAAGTATCGCGAAAGAGCTTGCTCGCTTACACGGACTTGGTGATATTACTTTTCGATCCGCCGAGGCCGCTCCGCGATAGTAGGCCACAAACCTTTGCTGAAATCTCAGGACACTCTAGACCCGCAACTCCGATTGTGTTCAATTGATGAGTGTTCATTCATCCATAAGTAATTTCCCAGGAGTCCCATGTCCGTATCTTTGAAGCGCTGCACTGAGTGCTTAATGCCTGAAACCCGTCCACGCATTCGATTTAACGAACGGGGGGTTTGCAACGCCTGCACATGGGCAAGGGAGAAGAAAAAAATCGATTGGGACGCTCGTCAGCTTCAACTGAAAGAATTGTGCGAAAAGTTCCGTTCGAAGGACGGCAATTTCGATTGCATTGTTCCGGTGAGTGGCGGCAAGGACAGCAGTTACGTTGCTGATGCAATGAAGAACACCTTCGGTATGCATCCGCTATGCCTCAACATCGTCCCTCCCTACCCCTACGAAACAACCGCAAAAAGTCTCGAAAATTTTAATTACTGCGGTTACGATTTGATGATGATCTCGCCCAATCCGGATGTGGCCCGTCACATCGCAAGAAGAAACTTCATCGAGTTCGGTCAGCCTTTAATCGCCTGGATAAACAATATTCAAGTCGCGACGTTCCAGCTTGCAATTAAGCTAAAAATCCCGTTCGTGATGTTCGGCGAAGAGGGCGAAACCGAATACGGCGGTTCGGAGAAATTGAAGGAGTCCGCGACATACGACATCGAAGACAGCATAAAATTATATCTCAGCGGAAGTGACCCGAGTCGGTATTTAGAAAATTTTTCAAAAAAGGAATTGTACTTTTGGACATATCCGACTGAAGAAGAGTTTCGAAGCGGTAATCTCGCAATTTCTCATTACTCATATTTTGAGGATTGGGATCCATACCATCATTACTTGGTGGCAAAGGAGCGTTGCGGATTGCAAGTGCGAAAGTCAGCTTCTATCGGGACCTTCACGAACTATGCTTCGACCGACACTCCACTCTACGATCTACATTGTTACTTGATGTATATTAAGTTCGGTTTCGGTCGCTGCACTGCTGACGTCGGCATCGAAATTCGTAGGGGAGCAATGACTCGAGAACAAGGTGTTGAACTCGTGCGCCGCTTTGATGGGAATTACCCTGAAGAATTCGAGGAGCTGTACTGCGAATACCACCATATGACGATGGATGAGTATCACGCAGCAATCGATAAGTGGGCGAACACTGAGCTTTTTGAGAAAGTTGATGGTCGCTGGAAACCCTTATTTGAAGTTGAATAATTTAGCGTTTGCGTCCAGCACTCTATCGAGTTGACGGAGTAGAACATGGCGGCCTTTATAATCGCTGAAGCAGGAGTGAATCATAACGGTTCTCTCACCCTAGCGTTAAAGCTCATTGACGCTGCAAAAGATGCCGGGGCAGATGCGGTAAAGTTTCAAACCTTTCAACCAGAACAGCATATCAGTCGTCACGCGGTGATGGCTGATTACCAGCAGAAGGTGTTAGACTCCTCCGTTTCGCAGCTCGAGATGGTTCGGCCTTATTACCTCGACGCGAAAGCGCATACGCGGCTCGCGGAGCATTGCGAATCGCTGGGTATAGAGTTCATGTCCACTCCCTTTGATATTGAGAGTTTAGAACTCCTTTGCTCTCTAGGCGTTCAAAGACTCAAGATTGCCTCTGGAGAACTCACCAACGGCCCGCTCCTTGTTCGCGCAGCCTTGAGTAAGCTGCCGTTGATAGTATCGACGGGAATGAGTGAAATAGAGGAGATTCACTCTACCTTGAAATTACTCGCGTTTTCAAAACAACATGGAGCAGCCCCGCCGAATTATGCTGCCTATTCTTCTCTGAGTTCCTGCGCTGTATTGGAGAATCACGTCACACTTCTTCATTGCACCACTGCCTATCCTACGAAGTTTTCAGAAGTGAATTTACGTGCGATGGAAACTCTCCGAGAGACCTTCAATCTTCCCACAGGACTCTCCGATCACTCCGTCGGAGTGAGCGTGCCGGTGGCAGCGGCAGCGAGAGGAGCCACAGTCATTGAGAAGCACTTCACCCTCGATCAGTCACTTGAGGGACCTGACCATCAAGCCTCATTGAATCCTATCGAACTTCGAGAGATGGTAACGAGAGTTCGCGAAGTTGAGGCAGCGCTCGGAAACGGAGAAAAACGGACGCCAAATATAGTAAAGCAAAACAGGACCGTATTAGGTAAAAGTTTGGTTGCGGCCTGTGCAATTTCGGCAGGTGAAAAGTTCAGCCCTTCGAACCTCGCCGCGAAACGTCCAAGCGGTGGAGTAAGCCCAATGCTATATTGGGACTACCTTGGCGTCGCTTCTTCCCGCGACTACGCAGAAGATGAGCTCATCGAGTCAGAAATTGAGATATCGTAAAACTGTTTCTTGAGTAGATCCGGTTCAAGCGACTGTTCACGCAATTGTTTTATTATTCTCGGCGCAGCTTTTCCATCTCCGTAAGGATTTTGCATTCCCGCAATACTCTCACGAAACTTCGGGTCCAAAACCTGAGCCAAACCACGAGATATCTCTTCTCGAGCAATTCCCACATCAACTACATTAGGCCCCGTTATTCGACCCTGTTGACGGGAACCTATATTAAGCACCGGAAGAGAAAAAGAGCCGGCCTCGACAATTCCACTGGAGGAATTTCCGACTAGGGCAGCGGCCACTTTCATAACACTAAGATAGGCTCGAGAACCCAAATTATCGACCAAATAGGCATTCTCGTGTCTCCCACAGAACTCTTCAAGCTGTTGGCTGATGATGCGAAAACCTGTATCGGCATTAGGTTTTGTAAACACGATTGGTGCTGAAACCGACTCGAGCGCGCTGAGTACGTTATCGATATGCAGCCGTGTATCTTGGCATTCAAGAGTTACCGGATGATAGGTAACAAGCAACGGAGCTTCAGGGAGCGAGATACCTAATAAATCTTGCAATTCAGAGAGGCTGAGAAACTCAGTGGTCGATAGTAAGTCTAATTGGGGAGCGCCAGTCAAAAACACTCTCGATGGGTTCTCTCCGAGCTGCACTATTCGATCGGCATAGGTCTGCGTAGCGGCAAAATGAAAATGACTCATCTTGGTCATCGCATGTCGAAGCGCATCATCAATTAATCCAATTGTTAACTCTCCCCCATGAAGATGGGCAACCGGAATGGTGTGTGCAAGCGCAGCCGCTACGGCACTAAATGCTTCATAACGATCCCCGAGCACAAGTAAGAGGTCGGGCTTGGAGTCGGCAAAATATGCGCCCACAGATGCAAGAGCTTTTCCCATTGATTCGCTCGTCGCGGAAGCCTCGCTTCTTGAGTCATCGAGTATGGGAAGACGTGCAGCGATGGGAATGTCATCCGATACTATTTCCTTGACGGTATTTCCAAAAAAATTAGAGAGATGAGAGCCGGTCACTACGAGCTCAAGCTCGAGGAATTCGTCCGCAAGTATAGCACGGAGAACCGGCAAGAGAGGGCAATAATCCGCTCGAGATCCTGTCACTACGCAAATACGACGTTTCATCACTATCCCCTTGAACTCTGTTTTATCTCCGCTTTTGCACTAGGCTATACTTTCTACTCTATAAAATCGACCGTTGGCTGAAACAAAAAAGTGAGGCTTTGTCCTTCCCGCTCTTTATCGCGCAAAGGATACTGCTAAATTTCTTCCCATTCGTAGAAAGGCTTGAAGTTTAAGCGCTTCGTTGACAGTATTTGATCAGACCTATACCCATTTGTGTACCTACCTCAAAAAGGCTCCATGCTCTCTTATCTCTTTGCAGCATCAAAAAAAGATTTCAAACGATGAGGCTTAAGAATGTCGTGCTGACAGGCGCATCCGGTATGTTTGGTCGTCACTGCCTTGAGGAGATGCATAAAATTGGATGCTCAGGCTACGCCTGCTCAAGAAACAGACCAAGCGAACTACCTCCCCGTTGGACATGGGTGCCTCTCGATCTTTCTGCTGGAGTCACACAGGACGAACTTGATACATTATTTCCTCAAGCCGAAGCAGTAGTTCATGCCGGCGCGCAGCTACCGAGCTCTGGTCCCGTAGATATCTTAACGATGTTTA
>CAYGNZ010000043.1:0-541 GCA_964351345.1 uncultured Bdellovibrionales bacterium
TCAGTGCTACTAGCCAGGATAACGGTATGAGATGTCAGCGATGCGATTCTGCGAAGACCAGAGTGGTGGACTCCCGCGAAGGAGTTGACGCCCGTTCCGTTCGACGCCGTCGTGAGTGTGAAAATTGTGAATTCCGCTTCACCACCTTTGAACGCGTCCAGGAAAGTCTACCGATGGTGGTAAAGAAAGGCGGACAGCGAGAGTCCTTTGACCGCTATAAAGTTCTTAGTGGTATGAAGCGCGCCTGTGAGAAGCGCCCAGTAAGTGTGCTCGACCTTGAAGACTCGGTAAAGACTATTGAGACTCGACTCCTTGAGTCCGGTGAGAAAGAAGTTTCCAGTGAGTCAATTGGTGACATGGTAATTAGCGTGCTTCGGGAACTTGACCAAGTGGCCTACGTGCGATTTGCCTCGGTGTATCGAGAATTCTCTGATGTGAGTGAATTCATGGATACCTTGCGGCAGCTTGCAACGCAGCCACTAAGTGCTTCCAGTAAAGTGTACGCGCTTGAAGCTGCTCGGCGGGATGTAGAAGAGTCTGG
>CAYGNZ010000043.1:551-11543 GCA_964351345.1 uncultured Bdellovibrionales bacterium
CGTCCACGCGCTCCAGAAATCCCAAGCAGCTTCAGTTTGCCGCGAAGCCATCCTCCTCAGAGTCTCTCGAGTAGTCCAGACCTTGGCGGATACTACCTCCTCGAACCAGCAATTATTCATGTTACAAGCCCTGGCATTGGCTCGTCGTGCGCAAGGTCATACTGCACCGAATCCGGTGGTGGGTGCGCTGGTGGTGCAGGGTTCGAGCGTGTGCGGTCGGGGGTATCATCAACGCGCCGGTGGTAAGCATGCAGAGGTGCGGGCCTTAAAGGATGCAGGCGAGGCAGCTCAAGGAGCTGATCTTTATGTGACCTTAGAACCGTGTAATCACCAGGGGAAAACACCGCCTTGCACAGAGAGTATCCTTGATGCGGGAATAAAACGGGTCTTTATCGCGATGAAAGATCCCAATGCTTCGGTATGTGGAAACGGCGCTGAAAGACTAAAAACGGCTGGTGTTGAGGTTCACGAGGGGATTTGTCGCTTGCAAGCTCAGCAGCAGCTTCGGGAGTGGAGCCATTGGCTTCGCTCAGGTCTGCCGTATGTCACCGGTCGAGTGGTATTGAGCTTGGATGGAGACGAGTGCAGGGAGGAAGGCTTGTCGGGAGTGGAGATTTCGAAAATTTCTCGCGCAAAGTTTGTGCGAGAGTTCTCGCGTTATGAGGCAAGTATCGAGTTGATTGCTGGAGAGAGCAAGCGCGCGCGGCAAGAAGGTGAAGCACTGGCGTCTTCGCCGAGAATTCGAGCAATATTGACTGATTCTCTTAAGCAAGTTTTTGCCGAGCTTGGCTCCTCCGACAAAACTTTGACAAATTGCATTGTCATTGCCGCAAGTGATCAAGATTCGCAGACCAAGGCTCTGCTAGAAGCGCAGGGAGCGCAGGTGTCTGTTGTTGAACAGAGCTTTGGTCCGAAGTATCTTCGAGAGGTGCTTGGTATTTTGGGAACTGCCTCAGCGTATTCTGTGATTTGCCGATGCGCGGAGACTACGAAACTCTTGCTTGCCGCGGGTTTGTTAGATGAGCTCTCCGTCTGTCGTCTGCCGCTATTTCTTGGTTCCTCAGCGAAAAAGCCTTTCCTCAGTAGCTCATCGTTACCGATAGAGACTGGTAAATGGAATTTGACGACAACCAGGCGATGCGGAAAAGAGGCGCTTTCGGTTTACAGTGTCTCGAGCGGATCCGAAGGTGGATATTTTTAAAGTGTCTGGATATCGAGTAACATTCTAATAATTACTACGCTTCTTTGGAGAGAGATGTTTTCCGGTATTGTGCGAGAATTAGGAACAGTTCAGCGGCTTGAAAAAGGCGAGGATTTTTGGCGGCTCTTTGTGCAAGCGCCAATGTTTGCTGCCTCCGCCGCGGGTGACGCAGTGCAGGTGGGTGATTCCGTGTCGGTGCTGGGTGTTTGTCTAACGCATACCGCCCAAGAGCCGGGACTAGGTAGTTTCGATATCGCCACAGAAACTCTGCGGGTGAGTACCCTGGGTTCACTTGAGCCCGGAGCACGCCTAAATCTAGAGCGAAGCCTACAAGTCGGGCAACGTGTTGATGGGCATTTTGTCTCAGGACATGTGGATGTCGTCGCAAAAATTCTTTCGATTACTAAAACCGCTAATACGGTACAAGTCGAGATTTCTCTTCCTCCTGAAATTTGCCCATTCATTGCGCAAAAAGGTTCGGTAACCGTTGATGGAGTAAGCCTTACCGTGGGAGGCCTTACCTCTGATTCATTCTCGCTCTACATTATTCCTCACACCTTCGAACAAACTTTATTCTCAGAGTACAAGGTGGGCACAGAAGTAAACATCGAAGTAGATGTGCTTGCGCGGTATGCCGTTCGAGCGCTTGAATGTATGCACAAAGGGGAGGGTGAAAAGTAATGAAGCTTGACTCTCTTGAGGCGGTGCTGGCAGATGTGCGAGCCGGGAAGCCAATTGTGATGATCGACGATCAGGATCGCGAGAACGAGGGCGATTTGATGGTCGCGGCCGAGAGAGTTACCGCGGAGTCGATCAACTTTATGCTGCAAGAGGGGAAGGGGTTGATTTGTATCAGCTTACTTCAGGAGCAGCTCGAACGTATCGGAGTTCCCATGCAAGCGGTGGAGAATTCCTCTGCTTTTGGCACCAACTTTGCCGTGAGTTTTGATCTCGCGGGGCTTGGTGGTGAAGCGATTACGGCTGAAGGTCGGGCGCGCACTATCATAGCCGCCAGTTCGGAGAGCTCGCGACCTCATGACTTTAGTATGCCAGGCTTTGTCTTTCCAGTTGCCGCAGTCTCAGGTGGTGTGCTGAAGCGACGGGGGCAAACCGAGGGTTCAGTTGATCTTAGTGTGATGGCGGGACTTCGTCCGGCAGGCGTTATTTGTGAGGTAATGGGATCTGATGGGGTGATGCTGCGTGGGGATGACTTAATGTCCTATTGCAAGCAACACAAACTTAAAATCATCAGTGTTGACGAGATTGTAAAGAGTAGACTCCGCGAAGAAACAGCAATCCGGAAAGTGCTTTCTCGACGTCTTGATGTGAAGAGGGATCTTTCGCGAGATACCAGAATTGCCAAGGTTCTCGACAAGGCGCCTGACGTGCAACTCCAAGTAGTACTCTATGTTGATGATGTTGATGAGAGTGAGCATTTTGCGATCGTGGTTGGAGAGCCACAGCAAGACTGTCTTGTGCGAATTCATTCAGAGTGTCTTACCGGGGATGTCTTTGGTAGTGCACGATGCGATTGCGGGGATCAATTTGATCGAAGTTTAGAGATGATCCTTGAGGCGCGGCAGGGGGTGCTTGTCTACCTTCATCAGGAAGGACGTGGAATCGGCCTTGCCAATAAACTTCGTGCCTATGAGCTGCAAGAGAAGGGGCTTGATACAGTGGATGCAAATGTTCATCTGGGCTTTCAACCGGATGAGAGGGACTACCGTGTCGGTGCCAGAATGCTCTCTGAACTGGGGCTCTCCTCCGTGCGATTGATGACGAATAATCCGCAAAAACTTCATGCGCTGGAGGAATTCGGTCTGAAAGTATCGGAGCGCATTGAGCTTCCAGTTTGCATTGGTGAACACAACGCAGACTATATGCAGACCAAGCAGTTGCGAATGGGCCATATTTTCAATGGAGAGCCGCCGAAAGAGGGCTCTTAGCGGGCCAGGGGCGCATTGTTGAGTTTTTTACTAGTTTACGCTAGCATCCACCACTTGACGCTGCGGCAATGTGAAAGGGGTGTAGTCGGGGTTCTGGCAAAAAATCCTGAAAATTTGACGGTTTGTGGCTTGAATTTCCATGCAACGCTAGTGTTATAATTATCCATAACCCTTCTGGGTTTAGTTTGTAAAAGAGGCAGCGCGGTGCTGCTTTTGTTGATTTTTCTCAGATCGCCTAAATCATTATGTATTTAGCCGAACTAGTTTAAGGAGTCAGTCGATGGGTGTAAGACGGCAGGCAAGAGAAGGAGCGTTGCAAGCTCTTTTTATGTGCGATTTCACGAACTCCTGGACTGAAGAGGCGATCAGATTCTGCTTCGAACATTTCGGTGTCGCAAGCACCGCCCAAGGCTTCGCCACAAAAATTTGTGACGGAGTGATTGAGAATCTTGCCGCGATTGACTCTCGCCTGACCTGTGCCAGTGAGAACTGGAGCCTCAGCAGAATGGGGCGAGTGGATAGAGCAATCCTGCGACTTGCCACCTTCGAAATAGTATTCCTCGATGAAGTCCCTATCAACGTAGCGATTAATGAAGCGATTGAAGTTGCCAAACGATTTGGTGCGGAAGAATCTCCCGTATTCATCAACGGAGTTCTTGATAAAGTCGCCTCAACAATTCGTAGCGACATCGCTGCTAGCTGAGAACTAGATGTAGAAGTGATTCGTGAGGATCGCGAGCCTGAAGTTACCGCTACTCCGGAAGCGTTCGAAATCGAAGCGGCAGACAAGCTGGATTCCTAGTTCGGACTTCACTTTTCACTAAAGCAAATAGTGCACGTAGTAAAACAGCGGCTCACTGTCCCAGACGTTGTATGCACCTTTTCTCGAAACCCGTCGATAGACCCGTTTTGCCTTTTGTTTCAGTTCTCCCTCAGCAAATAAGCGATAGCTGAACCGCACCTCGACATCCTCCTGCGCACTCCAGCGAAATATTGAACCCGACATGGAGACGTCATACAGCTCAACTTTTAAATCTTCAAACTGCTCCAAGGGCACGCCACCTTCTCGGGCAACCGCCTCGTCATACTTCTCCTGATCGAGTCCATCATCGAGGCCATACTTCCGGTAAATTTCAGTCTTGTAGTTCTCTGCAAGGTCCTCTCGAATTGCTCGAAGCACACCCTCGGAATCAAATACGCTAAAGGTAAAGACACGAAACACAATGAATCCAAGGACAATTACGAGGCTGCCGATAAATCGCCTTCGATAATAGGGCTTATCGCGTAGGTCTTTGAGCAGATCTGAGAGAGAAGGGATTGTCATCGGCAGATCCTCGCTCGAGGAGTTTTAGTCGAAGTGAAACTGGGAGTTGGTGTAGAGAAACTTCTTTGCTCCTGGCTGCGCGCCATCAAGAATCCCATCACCATTGGTGTCGGGGTTGAGCGCGTTTTGATTGAGAAGGAACTCTAAGGGATCACTGAGCCCGTCCTTATCGGAGTCCGCGGAGTTGGGGTTTGAACCGAATTCTATTTCCTTCTCGTCGCTAATTCCATCCGCATCGCTATCTCTGCTCGCAACCGAAGAGGCATCAAGTACGTCGGTCCCCCCGAGCACTTCAGCGCCGTCAAGCACACCGTCGTTATCGCTATCAGCTTCTTGAGGGTTTGAGCCAATCTCTCCTTCATAAAGGTCAGGCAGTCCGTCGCCGTCTTCGTCGCGAAGCCCTTGTTCACTTACTCCCTGAGTGCGGAAGAGAGAGAAGTCAGGCTTACTATTAGGATCAAGCGGGTCGTAACCCTCGTTCGCTTCAAAGCCGTCCGAGAAACCGTCTGAATCGGAATCAGGGTGCGTGGGATCTGTGCCGAAAGCCTCTTCGTCGGCATCAAGGAGATTGTCGTTGTCGCTGTCAGCCGTGAAGTCCTGATCATCTTCAATGCCACTGCCAACGTTAAGCCCGTTGAGATCGATGAACTCCGTGACTACCCCAGAAGAGGTGGTCGAACTTGAACTCGTTGATGAGCTTGATGAGGTGGAGCTTGAACTCGAGCTTGAACTCGTTGAGGAGCTGCTTGAGGAGGAGGTGCTGGAGCTTGAGCTGGTCGAACTGGTAGAGCTACTAGAGCTTGTTGAGCTGGTGGAGCTTGAGGTTGAAGATGAGGTGCTGGAGGAAGTACTGGAGCTTGTTGAGGAGGTTGAAGATGAGCTACTTGAGGTGCTGCGGGCAGCCGGGTCGAGATTAATGTTCTCGTCACATCCCTGGAGATTGCTGCCGCTGACAAACAAGAAAACGAGAGCGAGTTTGATAATGCTAAAAATAGTTCTTGAGTTCATATAACTTCCTGCATCGGCGTAGTTCCAAGGAAGTGTACCAAGTGCCAGGGATTACGTAAATAACTACAAACTTAGTGTAGAGAAAGCCGTAGAGTGCGTAAAAGAGTGGAGTTTTCCCTGCTGCAGGGCCTTTTAGCTCCAGACACATTAGAATGGCAGGAAATTCAATACTCCATTACTCTTATCTGTAGTAGTCCCTACCGGAGACCTAGAAATCCACCCCTGAGGATTTCCTAGTAGTCTGTACATCTTGTTTTTCTCTGTCTGCACACTTCGCGGCCAGAGCATCTTTTGCGAAGTTTTGCTCTCTTCGAGCGTCTTTTACTGTATGACAATTCTCAAATCCATGCCGAACCATACTTCTAAGCTCCTCTCTTTCTTGCTCTTATTCGCGGTGACCGCCTCTGCGCATGCGGAGGAGGCGCCCAAGAAGAGTCTCAAGCAGCAGAACGCCCGAGAGATACTTCATACGCTGGCCGATGGTGTCCAACGTTTTACCCTTTCAAACGGACTGCGGGTCATCCTCTTTCGTCGTCACCAAGCGCCAGTGTTTACCGGGCATCTCTGGGTGAGAGTGGGTGGGGTTGACGAATTTCCTGGCACAACCGGTGTCGCTCACTTGCTTGAGCATATGGCCTTTAAAGGTTCAAACACCATTGGAACAAAAGACTACGAAAAAGAAGTCGAACTCCTTGAGCAGTACGAAGCACTTGTCTCCGAATCCGAGAAATCGGATTCAAAGGAGCTTCGTGCAAAGATGGAAATCGTTAAGACGGAGTTAGAGAAGCTTTGGGTGAACAATGAATTCTCATTGATTTATCAACGACGAGGGGCAACCGGTCTAAACGCGGCAACCGGTAAAGACTACACCTATTATACCGTGAGCTTGCCAACTTCCGCTTTTGACCTTTGGTGCTGGATGGAGTCGGATCGTTTGTTGAATCCGGTGTTTCGGCAATTCTATAAAGAGCGAGAAGTTGTTCGAGAAGAGCGACGCATGAGAACGGATGACTCGCCGGCGGGAAAACTCTACGAGGCTCTTCTTGCCACCGCGTTTCGCAGCCATCCCAATAGACTGCCGGTGATTGGTTGGCCATCAGATCTTGCCCAACTACGAACTGCTGATATCAAAGCGTTCTATCAAACCTATTATCGCCCCGATAACATGGTGATAGGTTTAGTAGGGGACCTTGATGTTGAAGAAGTTCGTCCTGCCTTGGAGAAGTATTTTGGGCGAATTCCCAAGGCCGAGGGACCTATCCCCCACGTGCGGACCCGAGAAGAAGCGCAAGTCGGCGAGCGCACTGCGGTAGTGCATTTTGATGCGAAACCGATGCTTGCCATGGCGTTTCACAAGCCGGTCTATCCCCACCCTGATGACTTAAAGTTTGCAGTGGTGCATTCACTTCTTAGTGAAGGTCGCTCTTCGCTACTGAGACGAGAACTCATCCAAGAGAAGAAAATCGCGACAAGTATTGCCACCTCAGAAGCCCCCGGAGAACTCTATCCTTCCTTGTTCTATGTTTGGGGTTCCCCTAGTTCAGGCACCAGTAATCTTGAGTTGGTAGAAGAAGTGCAAAAGATACTCAATCGCTTGAAAGATCAATTGGTTTCAGAGAGTGATCTCGAAGCAGCAAAAAAGCGAGTGCGAGTGGATCTGCTCAACAGTATGTCGTCAAACGGAGGCCTCGCCCGAACACTTGCCCACGCAGAGCTTCTGTGGGGTGACTGGAATGTATTGTTTGAGATGTATGACGCGATTCTTTCAACCAGCAGAGAAGATGTGCAGCGTCTTGCACAAACATATTTTCGTAACGAAAATCGAACGGTTGTCCGACTCGAGCGACCCAAAAAAAATGATTCGGAGAAGAGATAATGTCGTTAGGATTTCGCATAGTTTTTAGCTTGCTCCTTGTCTGCGGACTGAGTGCGTGTTCTGCACTTCCTAGCTCTCCGCATCAATTGGGGCTTGGAGAAATTGAATTCGACATTCCCCAAGCAGAGCGTTGGCAGCTTAAAAACGGGCTGAATGTCGTGTACTACTACAACGATGAAATTCCCCAGGTGTCAGGCACGCTGTATTTCCCCGGAGGGACACTCAGTGATCCTAGCGGCATTGCAGGTCTTCCTCAGGCCGTAGGTTCTCAGATGCGAAGCGGCGCACTAAGCGACCTAAAACCGGATGTGCTCGATAAGCGCCTTGATGATCTTGCCGCTTCAATTGAATCTAGTTTCGGTGATGAGTATGGCACGGCCTCATTTTTTGCACTTGAGGAGGATTTCGATGAGGTGTTCTCACTTTTCTCGCAACTAGTGCGTCGACCTGCGTTTGATGCAGAACGTTTATCACTGTGGAAACGTCTTGCCGCGGAGCGTATTTCTCGGCGCCGTGATGATCCAGAATCTATGGCCAGTATGACTTTCAGTGAGTTGCTTTTTGGCAAAGATTCCGCCTTTACTCGCTCAACGTCTGTACGCTCTCTGGAGCAAATAACTCGAGAGAAGATGAAAGAATTTCATCAACGTTTCGTTCGACCAGACGGTGCGTATCTCACGATTACGGGTTCACTTACCCGTGAGGAGGTGACGCGTAAGATTGAGGAGCAGTTTGCGGACTGGGCTGCGGGAGAGTTTCAACGACCTTCGCTACCCGACGTTACCCATACCCCAGTTCCGGGCATGTACGTGTTGGAGCGAGACTTCGAGCAAGCAACAATCCTCATCGGTCACCGCGGACCCTCGCGCCACACGGAAGATATTTCTCCGATAAAAATCTATAATCAGCTCTTTGGACACGGCGGATTTGGCAGTACGCTGTTTAGTGAAATCCGCTCCAAACTTGGCTTGGCCTATTCGGTCTACGGTGGATTGTGGCCCGGCGTTGTCGAGGGCCAGTTCCAGATCTATATGGGCACCAGAGTTGCGCAGGCCCCACTTGCGATTACTCGCTCCCTTGAATTGACCGAGGAGAGCATACATGAGTTACCAAAAGAGGATCGTTTCAAAGATGCCAAATCAGCGGTGACGAAGAGTTTCGTTTTTAAGTTCGCTGATCCGAGTTATGTCGCAGACCGAGTGGCAATTTTAGAGCTACTTGGATACCCCGATTCATACGATCGCGACTATTTAGAGAATATCCGCGCAGTGACACCAACTACTGTTCAAGAAGCAGGAGAGCGTTGGGTGCATCCAGAGGATCTACTCATTGTGATTGTGGGAAAAGTCTCAGCAACAGAGCTAGCTAATACCTTTAAGGATCGTTTTGATGTGTATAGCGTCGGCTTTGATACCGAGCCAAAGATTGGTGAAAAAGTCCTTCCTACGGAGTAGGTTGTCGCTTTCTTCTGCCTCAGTCATTTCCTGAGACAACTTCTCGGGAGTGAGCTATACTGTTCGTTATTCTCGAATAAGAACAGTAAAGATTTTGGGATACAATATTTGCAGGAGTTTCCTGCCGTGAACTCTATGAAGCCAAGCCAAATTACAAGTCTCTTTGTGTTACTCTCAGTTCTAGGCGGCTGTAGTCCTTTTTCGGATGAACCGATTCCCGGCCCTGATAAGCAAGCCGTTGGTACCGCAAAAGGTCTCGCTACTGGAATGGGTGCGGGGGCAATTATCGGAGCGGAAATCTCGGCAGGCACGGGACCTGGTGCGGTGCTCGGTGCGGGATTTGGTGCGCTGTTTGGTATGTTCAGTGGTTTAGGAATTGACCTACTTGAAGAAGACCAGCTTCGACGCCAAGACGAGCAAAACTATCTTCGGCAAGTCGCCTGGGTGCAGGAAGTATTATCTGAGCACTACACTCGTCGTTTAGAATTGCATCCAAATCGCGACATTTATCCTGCCGACTGGTTTTTTGAAAGTGACACCAGTACCTTGAAACCGGAATCAAAAGTGCTGGTGCGTGAAATTGCGTATCTTACTCGTCGACGTATGCCCTGGTCGCGCATCGTGGTTGCAGCCTATAACACCTCGCGCGACCCCGAGTCGCAGTATGCTAATTACCTCACGAACAAGCGCGCAGAAGAGATCGCGCTGCAATTTGTAAAGTATGGCATTGAGCCTCGTCGAGTTTCTACCAAGTCCGTGATAACCGACGAACCCCTCCTCATTGATCCCTACGACTCGGTAAGTCGCTATCGCCAAGCAATCGAGATCATCCCACTCGATTTTTAGAGAGGTTTTCCTGCGTGCAAGACTTCGTCCTAGTAATCGAAGAGGATCAGGCTATTGCGGAGCTGTGTAAAGGCGTGCTTCGGGGGCAGGGAGTGAAAGTTGTTGCCGTGAAGGATGTTGTTTCTGCTAAACGCGTTCTTATTCAGTCCATTCCCAGTATCATTATCGCAAGTCTTAACCTAGGCGAGGATGCCGAGGCAGGCTTTCGCCTTTGTGAAGAACTTCAAGGACGAAGTGACTTCGCTGAAATTCCGATTTTACTTGTGTGCGAAGAATTGCAAGCCGGCTATTCAGAACGTGCTCGAGAACTGGGTGCAGAGGGATTGCTTTCATGGCCACTCACTGAGGGAGACTTTCGCTCAGCACTCGGCAGTCATTTCTCCCTGGGAGCTCAAGCGGAATTTGATATAGAGTTTGAAGTTGAGTCTGAAGACGAAGAACAACCAAAATCCGTCTCACCCCCAGCAGTAGCCCCAGACGAAAAACTTGCCACCGCCCAAAAGCTTCTCGCGCAGGTTCTCCATGCGCTGAAAACAAGTGATTTACTAAGCGTTGCAGAGATCGAGGACGTCCCTCGAATCGTGTTTGAGATGACTCGCAGTGTTTGCGGGCAACAAAGCGCTGGTGTGGAAGTGAGTGAGCGAGATGCAGAAGATGCATCCGAAACCAAAATGGACCTCGATAGCGTTTTTGGCTTAAAAAAGTAGCGTGGAGGCCGTTTCGTCTCATGAAGAGGTTTCAGATAAAATAGATCGCAAATAGTGCGGGCCGATGCTGAATCGCTTCTTGGGCGCTGAGAATCCTAATGCAAAGCACTAGATCGTTGCAAAGGACCTTGTTGCGGTCTAGGCTTAAGAAAATTTCCGTTCTAGTTTTGGAGAATTTGGATGAGCGAAGAAGCAACAGAAGCAGTGAGCAACCTTACCAAAGATCAGATTAAGTCGTATTTGGTAGATATCGAAAGTAAAGTAATCAACGCTGAGGGTGCACATATGCACTCGGTGATTGCGCTCAATCAAATTCTCCGGCTACCAAACATTGAATCGGTGATGGACAAAGAACTCAAAGAACAGATGCGCGATCTTTGGGTAAAACTTAAGTCTCACGGAATCCAGCTTTCAGATCCACCTCTACTCTTTGGTCTCCCAAGTGATTTCACGGCTGAAGAGGAAGCAGTCATCGTTGATAACGACCCAGAGATAGAAATTGTCTCTCGCTCAAATCCTGAAGAGGAAGAAGAGGACGAGGAGGAAGAGGAGGTAATGGAGCATCAGGGGAAATTACTCTCCTAGCGTTTCTCCTCTGCCTTCGAGACCTCCGTGCTCATGCGCAACCGC
>CAYGNZ010000043.1:11553-13559 GCA_964351345.1 uncultured Bdellovibrionales bacterium
TAGGGCCTCAAATTCTTTGAGCAAAAGTGATTTGTTTTCACTGGCTGCGAGTGCTGCTATCACCGCAGCCGAAGAAGCACCAGACGAAAAAACTCGCCCTACATTCTCCTTCGTAATTCCTCCAATCGCTACCACGGGACGCGATGAGATTCCTACCACCTTTTGGAGCTCAGCCGTCCCGCAAATCGCGGCATGCCCCACTTTAGTGCTTGAGGGGAATACTGGACCAAACGCGAGATAGGACAGGCAATCAAAGGGTGCTCCTGAAGCCTGTTCAAGGGTGTGTGATGAAAGTCCAATAATCGCATCGGGCCCCAGGACTTCCCTTGCCTTTTCTGGAGCGGTATCTTGTTGGCCAAGATGTACCCCATCTGCACAAACTTCGGCGCAAAGCTCCACATGGTCGTTAATGATGAGTTTACAGTTGGAAGAAGAATTCGCGATTTCCGCCAAGGAGAGCCGGGCAAGTTCTTCAAGGCTCGCGAGATCTGTTGACTTAGAGCGAAGCTGTATCAGGGAGACGCCTGCACGCAGCAGATCTTTTACATAGAGCAAGGGATCACTTAGACTTTCGATATTTGCAATTGCATACAGCGCCGGAAACCGCATGATCTCCTTCCTCTTGAAACATGTCATTAAACGTTACTTGAGTATCCCACTGGTCTGGGGACTAGTCTATCCCAGTGTGTTTAGCGGAATCGTCGTAAAAGATATAGAGCTGCTTCAGCCGGAGAAAGAAGAAGCGATTCCTCTGGTAACGGTCAAGCGAGCAGAGGTGGATGCGGCCTGGCGGACCGCCTTTGATGAGGTGTTCTCACTTACTGATGTCACCCTCTACCAAGTCGAGGCGAATGTGAATCTCAACGATCCGATGACGGTGCTTTATTGTCTTAGTAATCGTACCTGTCTCCCCACCGCGAAAGCTGACTTATCGAGAGGCCGTCTGGGAACGCCGGGGACGGTTGCTGATGTAATCAGTGCAGAGGATGAGGAAGTTGATTCAAGGAAACCTCTACTACTTCAAATCGAGTCGTTTTCGGTCGAGAGCGGAACTATCACTCTTCTTCGCAATCAGGCGCGTCTCGTGTTGGAGATAGCAAAAGGTAGGGGAGAGAATGTATTTGTCCCCTTGAAACTAGAGCCTGGGAGCATAGAGCTTGATGTGTTTGCTGTTTCTTCTGCACAGGAAGAGGTTCAACGCCTGCCACTTCGAATTCGTCTTCACTGGTCGCCAGAGGCTGGAGCGCAAACTCTTGAAGTAACAATTTTCAGTCGAGACCTGCCCCTTGCATTACTCACTCCGCTTTTTCCTGAGCTCTTTTCTGAATTGAGCGCCGTGCGGGGAAAATTGAGCGGGAAAACAGTGATTCGCTACGCCAAATCCTCTGGCTGGCAACTAGGAACCTGAGTGGGCAAGTAAGGGCTGATTGCGCAGACCGGGGTTAGGCATTCCCTTCCGTGCCGCCACTAGTTTCGCTAAGAGCCTAAAAATTAAAGAAAAATTATCCCGTATGAATGCTCAAGACTATGAGACCTGACGTCTCATATTTATGCGTGCTTTTGACGATACTACATCAGTGCACTTTCACTAGATACAAACATCTACCGCGTGGGGATGTGTGATCAATATAACTGCCTAAAGGTTCTCTCGAATGAAGCGCTTACAAGAACTGATTCTAGAATTGGGAGTGCTCTCAATTGATCAGATCAATCAAGCGATCTTTTCCTATCCCGAATACGGTTTGGTTGAATCACTTTTTCGCCAGTACGGTGAAGAGACAGAGCAAAAAATTCTTCAACATCTTGAAAGTTCTCTTGGAGTCGAGCTGCTTGGCGGTAGTGACTTAGAGGTGGACGAGTCGCTTCTTTTGGAAAAGGCGATTGAAATTGCGCCGCTCATCGAGGAGCTACGTGCGATTCCACTACGTGTAAAAGAATCAGCCGAAGGGCAAGAAAGCGTTTTGCTTGCCATGGCGAATCCTCTCGATAGTAGGGCACGAGAGGCG
>CAYGNZ010000044.1:0-12259 GCA_964351345.1 uncultured Bdellovibrionales bacterium
GCAAAAACAACACATCGTCATTATTGGAAACGGAATTAGCGGTATCTCAGCGGCGCTGCGACTTCGTCAACTTCAGCCGAACTGGAAGATAAGCATTGTTTCCGGCGAATCCGATCTACACTATTCGCGTCCCGCACTGATGTATATCTTCATGGGGCATATGCGCTTTAAAGACACCATCGCATACCCGAAAAGCTTTTGGCGGAAGCAAAGGATAGACCTTCATCGGGCCTGGGTAGAGCGCATTGATACGAAAGCTGCGACCTTAGAGTTCGATAACGGCAAGAGCCTCCATTACGACAAACTCGTATTGGCGCTGGGCTCTAAGCCAAACAAATTCGGTTGGCCAGGGCAGGACCTCGACGGGGTGCAAGGCTTCTACTCACTGCAAGACTTAGAGACCTTAGAGGAGAACTGCAAGCATCCGGGCCGCGCGGTGATTGTCGGGGGAGGTTTAATAGGTATTGAACTTGCCGAGATGCTTCACATGAGAGGACGTGAGGTAACCTTCTTAGTTCGTGAACGCTCCTACTGGAACAGAATCCTGCCTGATGAAGAATCTCAGATGATAAATGAGGTGATTCGGCATGAAGGCATTGAGCTGATTCTTTCGACAAATCTTTCAGAAATTCAATCCGACGAGAAAGGAAGGGTCGCTGGAATTCGCACCGAGTTTGATCAAGAGATTCCTTGTCGAATTGTCGGCCTTACCACCGGTGTTTCTCCGCTTGCCTCACTTGCCACCGATTCTGGAATTGAAACGGGACGAGGGATTCGGGTCGATTATCAGTTTCGAACCAGTGCGGAGAATGTATTTTCAGTAGGTGATTGCGCTGAGCTAGTCGATGAAAACGGCGAGAGCAAGCTTGAGCAGCTTTGGTATACCGGTCGCAGACAAGGCAAGATTCTTGGTGAGATACTCGCCGGGAAGGACACATCTTACACTGAGGAGACCTTCTTTAATTCTGCAAAGTTCTTTGACCTCGAATATCAAACCTACGGGCGGGTTCATCAGCCAACAGAAGGCGAGCATCATCTTTTTTGGCGGGCAAAGTCAGGGCAGCATGCCTTGCGCCTGGTGTACTCAGACGATGGCGTCATTGGTGTGAACCTCATGGGCATCCGACATCGGCATCGAGTCTGGGAGAAATGGCTTCAAGAGAAGCGCGAGCCTTTGGATGTTCTCGCAAATTTAAAGCAGGCGAACTTTGATCCAGAGTTCTTCAAAGCCTATGAGCCAGAAATTGTCGGAAGCTTTCGGGAGCAATTAGCATGAGCACACTTACTGTTCAGGATGCCGCAGTTTCCTCAGGACTGCCAAGAAACACTCCCTTTCCCCTCGCACTCTCCATTGCGGCAGCCACACTCGGCGCGTGCTGTTTGTTCGCTGTCTTTTTTGGTTCTTTGTTCGGTATTGACCTGAGCGGCTGGGGACTAGGAAGCTCCTGGTTTCCACTCTTGCTCTCCTTAGGTCTACTAAGTCTCGGTGGCACGCTTTGGTCGTATTTTGAGTATCGCCACACCGCCCCCGGTATCAAAAACAACAATATCTTTTTTGGCAGCCTAACCAACAGGGGACTGCTCGCCTGGGCACTGGGGATTGGAATTACGGCGTTCTATGTCGTGCTCTACTTCTATGATGATTTAAAAGCCTGGGGCATGCCCGCAGTACTTGATGGCTGGATTGCTCTCCTTGAGCCCCTCTCTTTGTTCCTACGCAATCAATCATCGGATCGTTGGTTTCTCTACGGCACCTTCTATACGCTCTCGGTCTTAGTCCTCGGGGTAAGAATGTGGATGAAGTATCGCCATAGTCGCTACCAGCTTATACGGACCTCCTCAGTGATGTTTTTCCAGCTAGGCTTTGCCTTTCTGCTGCCCGCGTTTCTTAAATCGATCAATGAGCCGGAGTTCTATTTCACCTATTTTTGGCCCTTAAAACCTGAATATCTTTTCCCCTCCTCTTTTTCTTCACTGATGGAGCAAGGCAATCTTGGTGTGTTCATGGTGTTTTGGGGTTTAACGATGAGTCTCGTCGCCACACCGATACTGACGTATTACTTCGGAAAACGCTGGTATTGCTCCTGGGTCTGTGGTTGCGGCGGTTTGGCCGAGACCCTTGGCGACCCCTTCAGACAGCTCTCTGATAAATCCGAGCACGCCTGGATCATCGAACGATGGTTGATCCATACGGTGCTCATTTCCATTAGCAGCATCACAATACTGCTTTGGCTTAATGATTACCTGGGGCAAGAGCTTCTTGGCGGGCACACGCAAATGCTCAAGAAGTGGTATGGCTTTTATATCGGTTCGATCTTCTCAGGTGTGATCGGTGTAGGCTTTTACCCCTTGATGGGCTCAAGAGTATGGTGCCGATTCGGCTGCCCGATGGCCGCGCTGTTAGGAATCTTTCAACGCTGCTTCTCTCGCTTTCGAATTACCACCAACGGCGCGCAGTGTATCTCATGTGGAAACTGCTCAACGTATTGCGAGATGGGTATTGATGTGCGGGCTTACGCGCAACGTGAGGAAAATATCGTCCGTGCTTCCTGCGTGGGTTGCGGTGTCTGCGCTGCCGTCTGTCCACGAGGAGTGTTGAGTCTTGAGAACGGCCCTAGCTACAAAAATCGCTTTCCGGACTCAGAGAAGCATTTCGCTCTCTTGCTAAAAAACCTAACTACCGCAAGGGCTTATCAAGACAAACAGCCCGACTAAGCTTCTCCTGCTGCGCAAACACGGGCGGAAATTGCTGCAAAGGTGATTTCGCGGTAATTTGCTAGCACAATTCAAAGCTGTTCCTTTTCGCTCCAGAGTAGACTCTGGGTGTCGCAGTTCTGCGGCACTGAACCTCATTCTTGAGAAGAAGAAAGTAACTGCCCGAAGCGGAGGCAATAGCGTTCTTGCGCTTCGGGAAGTTGGACACACGTTTTTTTCTCAAGAAAGAAGAGGTTATTCATGGATGCACAAACCCATACCGCTGATGACTCAATCAGTTCGGGTCTTGCTCGTTTCACCCGTGCCTATGCAGACGGCGCGATACCAACGCTAAATTTGCCCGCCGGCATGAGCTCACTTCCAATTGGTCGCATTCCGCTGGTGACCGCAAATGATCCGTACCAACAGGTGCTGATCTCGGATTACCAGATGCAGATGGAAGCCTGGCAATTAAAGCGGATGGCGGAGCGAGTCGGGCGGGAACGCGCAACGCAGCTTGCGATTGCAGAGGAGCGAGAGTTTCTTGGCTACCTCAGTGCCGCCGCGGGCTGGCCCACGATGGCGGGACTGGGAACACACAAGGACTCAGCCGTCACCGAGGAGAGTAAGCAGCTCATTGAGCAAATCTCGAACTACGCGGTTCATGCAGGAATCGGTCTCACTCATGGTCACCTCTACCTGGGGAACATGCGTTGGTTCCGCGAATACTGGCTGCGTGCTCGCTCACGGTATTCCCCGGGCCGAGTGTTCGTCGGTGGTGTTCCGCTCTGGGTTGAAGGCCCTGACATGGACTGGGAGCATCGCGAGCCGCCTGCGCACTGGTTCCGTTACGGGCTCGACAGCGCGGTCTCGCGGCCACACGCCACCTTGGAGACGCGGTTTCCAGCAATTGTTGGCGCAAGCGAGAACCTTGCCTCAGTGTATGCCGCAGGAGGACGTGGCATGAGTGAAGAGCTCTCCCGCGATCTCCTCTCTCGGCAACACGCTCGTAAGAGCATCACGGTCTACTCACGTCGGCCGGAGAATTGCTTCCCGCTCTATGTGTTGCTGGACTTTAAAGTCAATGGCAGTCACTGGTACTGGAACCCGACCATTGACCGTCATGCGATTGATTTGAAACTCAAAACCATCTCCACCGAGGACTGTCGCGACATCATCGTAGTCCGAGTTGGTGAGGAGGAACCCTGCCCCTACGGTGAGGACGGCTATCCGCTTGAAGTGCGATACTTTCCCAATGCCGTTTCCGCCGGGTGTTTCGTGGTCGAGCGAACCTTGCAGAAGTACGCAGACCTCATTGCTGGCTACAAAGCTCGCCTTGATGGCGCCTTAGGGATTACGAGTTAGTGCAGAAGTTTTAGAAGTCGTGCCGCCAGGAACACGGCTTCGCAATGTTTGCGTCCCTCTTCCTGGCATCTTTTCGTTGAGCGTCGTCGAGTTAGTTCAGACCGACTTCATGCACGATAGCGAGCACGTCTTTGGTTTCGACAATGCGCAAATCGTCTTCCCAGGGAACACGCGTGCCCACATTTGCAGGGATGAGAATCAGAGCACCTTCAGGGATACCGCTGATATTTGTTTCTTCATCGCTCTCATCATCCATCGCACTGGCAACCTCAATCACCTCCGCGGTGAGGCTCTCTTGTGTGGCTTGTTTTGAGCCTTCAGGCAAATACAAGCCGGCTTCAGTGCGATTAGAGTCAGGAATAATTCGAACAAGCACTCGCATGCCGAGGGGCAATACCTTTCGCACGACATTCTTTGAGGTATGAGTCGGATCGGCCCACTCCTCAACATCGAATTCAACTTCAGTATTGCGTTTGTCGTTTTTTGCCATCTGAGAAATCCTAGAGTTACTCCACAGTCACGCTCTTTGCTAAGTTACGCGGTTGGTCAACGTCCGTGCCTCGGTAGACCGCAACGTGATAGGCAAGAAGTTGCAGAGGAATACTAAAGACCATCGGCATAAGCAATGGTGGCACATCGCCCAGCGCGACCGTCTCCCATGCAAGATTCTTCAGCTCCTTGGTCTCATGGTCAGTAATCGCGATGATTCGTCCACCTCGGGACTCAACCTCAATAAGATTGCTCATCGCTTTTTCGTAATTCACGCCATCACGACCGAAGAGTACCACCACCGGCAGGTCTTCGTTGATCAGCGCAATCGGACCATGCTTCATCTCCCCAGCCGGATAACCCTCGGCATGGATGTAGGAGATTTCCTTGAGTTTAAGCGCTCCCTCCAGGGCGATTGGATACAGAATACCTCGCCCAAGGTAGAGAAATCCGTTGCTACGGCCATACTTCTTGGCGATGCGCTCAATGAGTCGATCGTGTTTGAGCGCTTCAGTAATTAGCGAAGGTAGACGCATCAAGTCATCAACACATTCTCTGGCTCGTTGCTCGCTCAACTGTCCTCGCGCAATTCCAAGCCTGACGGCAAGCAGGTATCCTGCGGTAAGCTGGGTAGAAAAGGCTTTGGTTGAGGCAACGCTTATCTCAGGACCGGCGTGGGTGTAGAGCACATTTTCTGCTCGTCGCGCGATAGTCGAGCCCACCACATTACAAATCGCTAAGGTCTTTGCGCCCAGTTCCCCAGCCAGCATCAGCGAGCCCAGGGTGTCCGCGGTCTCTCCTGATTGGCTGACCACGATAAACAGTGTCTCTTTATCAATCAGCGGTGTGCGGTAGCGAAACTCTGAGCCGTAATCAACTTCAACGGGGATTCGCGCCAATTCTTCGATGTAGAACTTAGTGACAAGGGCTGCATGCCAGGCCGTTCCGCAGGCGACAATACAAACTCGCTTAATGCTTTTTAGCTCATCATCGGAAAGGGCAACATCATCAAGAAACACTCCCCCTTCTTCTTGCTTGATTCTACCTCGAAAGGTTTCTGTGACTACTTGGGGCTGCTCGTGAATTTCTTTGAGCATGAAGTGCCGGTAGCCGCCTTTTTCTGCGGTGATGGGGTCCCACTTCACTTGTATCGGATCTCGTTTTACCGGCTTCCCTTCGGCTTCAAGCGCTACGCTATTGATTCGCACATCAGCGATCTCGCCATCTTCCATCACCTGGAACTTTCGCGTGTATTCAAGCACCGCAGGAATATCAGAGGCGACATATACCTCGCCTTCGGCAAGCCCAATAATGACTGGTGTCGCGTTTCTTGCAATTACCAGCCGCTCAGGCTCATCCAGTGAGGCAACCACAAGCGCGTAACTGCCAACTAACTCGGCAACAGCCGCGCGAAGCGCGAGTAGAATGTCCCCTCCTTCTACTTTTGCCAGATGGGAATTAATCAGATGCGCGGCGATTTCTGTATCAGTCTCAGACTGAAACTGGCAGCCTTCTTCTTCAAGGCGCTCACGGAGTTCGGCATAGTTCTCAATAATACCGTTGTGTACCACGCAGACTTTACCTGCGACGTGCGGATGGGCATTGGTCTCCGAGGGTCGCCCATGCGTAGCCCAACGCGTATGACCGATTCCAATGCTGAGCGGAGCAGATGCATCAGGCTGCACTTGCTCTAGACGGCCTTCCTTCTGCAGGATTTCTTTGAGGTTCGAAAGCTTGCCTTCCGCTCGAAATACCTCAAAACTTCCGTCGTTAATCGTTGCAACGCCGGCTGAGTCGTAGCCCCGATACTCCAGCTTCTCTAAGCCCGAAATAAGAATCGGTGTTGCGCTTCTCGGTCCGATATATCCAACAATACCGCACATACGTTTTATCCTTCTTTGGAGCGGGCCTCAGCCTAATCTCCGGTTGCCATTTTCTTTCGCTCTGCCCAGCCATCAATATTGCGCTGCTGTCCTCGGGCAACGCCAAGTGAACCTTTTGGCACGTTTTGCGTTAGGGTAGATCCCGCAGCAACGTAGGCTCCTTGTCCAATCTCTATCGGGGCCACAAGCGCAGTATTACTGCCGATAAAAACCCCGGCATCGAGCTTGGGTTTATGCTTGTTCGCCCCATCATAGTTACAGGTAATGGTCCCGGCACCGGTGTTTGTGCCACCGCGCACTTCGGCATCTCCGATGTAGCTCAAGTGGTTTACTTTTACCCCGTGATAGAGTTCGGCTTTTTTCGTCTCGACGAAGTTACCGATTTTCACCTTATCCCAAAGAAAACTGCCAGGACGAAGATGGGCAAACGGGCCAATCGAACAATGATCTCCGATTTTGCTACTCTCTATTTCGCAAGAAAGCCTGATTTCACTACCCGTTCCAATATTCGAATCAATAATCAGACTTAATCCTTCAATTGAGACGTCATCAGCAATGATGCTGTGTCCTCTGATCTTTGTTCCCGCACCGATAAAACAATCACTGCCAATGCTCACGTCTTCATCGATATAGGTATGCTCTGGGTCTTCCAGGGTCACGCCCTGCTCCATCCAGGCCTGATTGATTTGCGTTCTTCTGAAGCGCTCCAACACCGAGAGTTCAGCGCGAGTGTTCGCGCCAAGCACAGGCTCTAGAGCCTCACTTTTTACTGAGGCAAGCGGCATGGCATTGGTTACCGCGTAGGCGACAATATCAGTAAGGTAGAGCTCACCTTGGGCGTTTTTTGAGTCTAGTTGAGAGAGGGCTGCTGCTAAGAACTTCGGCGCGCAGAGGTAGATAGAGGTGTTAATCTCTTGCACCTGACGCTGTTCATCAGAGCAGTCTTTTTCTTCAACAATACCGATAATTCGCTCATTGCTGTCACGAATAATTCTGCCAAATCCATGAGGTTGCGGATGCTCACAGCTTAGCAAACAAAGCTCGGTTTCTCTCTCACCGGACTCGGTAAGAAGCAGCGCAAGATCCTCTGAACGGAGTAGTGGTGAGTCACCGGGAAGGATTAACACCGCTGTTGCTTTGTCACTTACTTTCGAGAGCCCCACTTGTGCCGCATGACCAGTGCCTTTTTGCTGCTCCTGCAAGACCACTTCCACCTCGATGTTTTCAAGAAATGGGTAGGTTTTTAGGGCATCGATTTCAGCGCTCACAAGCTCCGCTTCATACCCGGCCACCACGACGATTCTTGCTGGATTGAGACCACTCGCTGCTTTAAGAACACGCGCAAGCAAGCTCTGCCCACAGAGACGGTGGAGCACTTTTGGTAGCTTGGATTTCATTCTGGTGCCCTTGCCTGCTGCAAGCACCACTACTTCGAGACGATCAAAGGACAAGGCCATTAATCTAATTCCATGCTGGGGATACTAATAAGCTAAACCGGTCTTGATTTATGTTGAAAGACAGATCTGCACTTTGTCAGTCGTTGCCTTTTGACTACTCGTCTTGCGAGTAGCAATACGCTGAAACAGTTAGAGCCCGAAACGCGGGTATTGGCATTCGCTCTCAGGGCAATGTTTTCTGTCTCAGTCCGAGCATGGGTATAAATACACAAATTCTCAGCAGAAACAAAGCCTTGTATTCGATTTCCTACAAAAATGTCGCAGGTTATTCGTGGCAGGATTTATCTAGATTATTCGTAACCTTATCAAGGAACGGCTCATCCTAAGCATTGGAGAGATCGGCTGATTTCAGCCTTTGTATTGATTTGAACTGCGATGTAGGCCCTCGTGAGCGAAGAACGAATAGCATCTCGGAGAGAACTAGAAGCGAAGATGAATCGCCTTGAGGCGATGATCGAGAGGCTCAAGGTTCAGTACGAGCAATATTTCGTGGATATTATTCCTCGCCCGCCGGAGGAACTTGAGAAAGACGTTCGACGCTTTATCAAAGAACTCCTCGCTGCTCCCTTCAAAAACTCAGCCGATAGATTTCGACTACGAACTCTCGTGCAGCGTTTTCAGACCTATCACACCTACTGGGAAAGAGTCTCAAAGCAACGTGAGGAAGGGACCTACGTCAAAGACCTGTTTAAGGCCGAGATGCGAGAGAAAATGGGCGAAGACGCTCTCCGGCAAGCAAGCTCTGGAGGAGCTGCAGAAAAAGGAATGCAGCAACTCTTTGATAGCTATCAAACAGCCTTACGCAAAGCCGGTAATAAAACTGAAAATCTCGATTACAACGCCTTTCGCAAGTCACTGATGAGTAAGGCGAAGGAACTCAAAACAAAACATGGTGTGAAGAAGGTGAAGTATAAGATCACCATGAAGAACGGCAAAGTCAGCGTAAAAGCCTCCTCAAAAGACTAAGCGTCAGACTCCTTACGGAATTGAGTTTGTGGGGATGGAATAAAGAAAAGGGGTGCTGGAGTGCCGAAGCACTCCAGCGAGATTGAACCTTGCGGACCAATACACCCCTTTTTCGCTCACACGTGACGCTTGGCACGAAGGGAGATTCCCAGCGTGCCGCCATCCTGCACCGCGAAGACTTCGAGGAAGAGGCCGTGTTCGAAGAGCTCCTTTTGAGCAATCCTAACAGCCTTCATCTCGCCGAACTCGATAGTGCCGGACCAACGTGTGGGCGGACCGACAATCCTGAGCACCGTGCCGGTGTCCTTGAGGATCATCAGACCAAACTCCCTGAACAGTCCCGAGAAGTCCCGCAGCGTGAGCGTCGGCACGGTCTCGAGTTTTCCAGCGAGCAGCAGCTCTGCGGCGCGGTTGAGCTGCACGAGGTCGGCCTCAGCCGTCTCGTCAAGCTTCCGCACCTCCCCGGCACCTGCTTCAATCTGAGCCAGCGTTTCTGCTTGGGCCTCAGTGAGCGTTTCCGGTTTGTTGAGCAACTCCAGCGTTGAGAGTCCTCCTTGGGGTTTGAGGATACGAACCACCAGCTCATCGGGGTCGATGAGCGGGAAGAAGGCCACGACTGAGGCGAAGGCGCTGCGCGGATCCCGCACCACACGCTGCACGCCGTCGGTCTGCACCACGAACACCTGCTGAGGAACACCTTTGAGCGTCCGAGCCGCATCGATGTTGAGCAGGTGAGTCTGCATACCGATACGCTGACGGAAGCTCCGAATCGCTTCGAGCAAGTCGCCCTCGACGATGATGTCCTCCAACTCAGGGAAGTGGCTGTCGTTGGACTCCACGTAGGGAGCGAGAATCGCCGCCGGAATCCCAGGCAGCAACAAACGCTCTGGCTCCTGCAAGTCCTTCAACCGACAGGCGCCGTCGAGCGCTTGGATGAAGTGCTCCAGGAGCCGGTCCCGCGCACCCGTGGAAGCCTCACAGGGATCGCGCTCGGGTCCGCACAAGGCGGCAACCGCACGCTGATGCAGCACGTTACGCTGCATCACCTCAGCAACTTCGCGGCGAATCGTGTGAGACTCCGCGAAGACCGTACGGCCAGCACGGCCCCAGCGTTCGCTCGTCAGCAAACTACGCAACATCTCCGCCAGCACTTTCGGCGAGCCGCTCGTTTGGACGCACTTGCTGAGCACGCACACGCCCTGGTGAACGAGCTCAACCAACTCGGTCTGCTGGTCGGTGCGCAGGGAGTATTCGCGCTCGCTACGCTTGACCTCCACCGAGCTTGCCAAGGCAGCAAGCTGCTCGATGCTCACCTTCGTCGCACAGCTCACAAAACGCGCCGTGTAGGTGCCGCCCTCGAGCTTGTCCGGGAGTTGCACCTCGGAGAGAATGCCGACAACAAGGTCGGCTTTCCGAGGTACCACACTGGAACGGTCGAGGTACGCCTTGAGCGTCCCGTGGCTAAAGCCACGATAGCCGTAAGACCAGAGAGACTGCGGTCCCTCGAGAATCAGCGGCAGCATCACCTCAAGCAGGACCTCCTCGGCGTTCTCCACCTCCGCCTGCTTGAGCTCGGTGGAGTAGAAGCTTCGCGAGGAAGCGTACTCCGTGAGCACTTCGTGCAGGCGTCCAACGTGGAGGCCTTGTGCGCTCAGCTCCGAGGTGACCGCCGCGTTGAAACGCTGCGGACGCTCGAGATTAAAGCCACTCATGCCGATGACCCAGCGCACAAGCCGCACGAAGGCGACCAAGTCGCTCTCGCAGTCACCAACGATCTCCTTCCAGGTGTCGACCTTGCGGTCAACAAAGCTTCCATGCTTCAGGCAGGCGCACACGATGAGGACGCTCTCCAGCACTCCTCGCTTCGCGCCTTCCTCGGCAGCCGCCACACAGTCAATAGTCCAACGCTCGGCTTCCGTCGTGGTCGTCATTTCTGACTCCAAAAAAAGGAAAAAGGGGTCTACCAATCTGAAATTTTGAAAGAACCGCTTCTTGGGCGTAAACGCACCAAGACAACTAGACTTGTGCAGGGAGAGTATCTCTTGATGACTTATAAAAGGCAGCAATTGCATCGGAAATTGGCCACGACTATATAGTGATTACAGCTACTTACAGGCCTGAGGCGTGCCATATCCAAATGCATACGGCCTAAAAACGAAATGTAAGGCTAATCACGGGCGATTTAGAGGAAGGATCTCAGCGCCTCGGCGAACTCCTGGTCTTCAGCATCACCAAGAATATGCACGAAGGGTTCAATCTCTCTGTGGCTTGGAATTGTCGAAAGTTTCCAATAGAGAATTCCTCGAAGTAGCGGTTGTTCGAGTTTTTCATTCGCTCGTTGCAACGCTCTCAGTGCAAGAGTTCGTTCCTTGAGATCTTTTGGCTGCTCACGCCAAATAATGCGTTTCACCCCCTGCCCATTTGCGACCACCGAAAAGCCATCCATCGCCCAAGGTTCAAGTGTTGAATTCTCTCTTTGGGTGTAGCCAAGTTCGGTAAAGACAAGCGGCATTTCGGGCAGCGATTCGGCTTGGCGCAGAGCATGGATCTGCGTCAGGATTTCGCTCCAAGAACGCTCCAACACACTCGCGAGTAGCTCCTCATTTCGAGGCTCCATATACTCTTCACGCAGCGAAAAGTAGGCATTGATCCCCATAATATCGAGTTCTTTCCAGAAGCTGACAGACTCGAACTGGTCGAAATTCGCCGCATAGGTCAGCGAGCCTGAGTAGACCTCTCGTATTTTTTTTATCAACTCCACCCAATGAATTCTGAGTTTCTCGCGACGCTGGTTGATTAATGCTAAGGAGTTTTTTTCTCCTGCGAAACTGACTTCTTTGGCCCAGGCAGTTTGGGCTGCCTGTTGCGCGCGCAAGTATTGTGCGAGCGTTTCAAAGCGCCTGCCTCCGGGAATCAGCAGGTGCGGAGATTCAATATCAGTTGATCCAAGGAGTAGTTTCTCTTGATACTTTTCTTGTTTCGCCGAATCCAGGTAGTAGGCGTAGAGCGGCGGTTGCTCCTTGAGTTGGCTGGTTGAGGTCAGCGAATTCATTTCGCTACCAATGCCAAAAATATCTACCTCCTCTTCTTCAGCGACTTTTGCCCACTGCAGCACAAAACGCTGATAACGCTCAAACCACTCATCGCGCTCCGCATCGCTCTTCGGTTGAATCATGCCGTGCCACAAAAACTCGTTACGTTGAAAGGCGTGATCAAGGGCCACTCGCATGATCAGCACCACATGCAGACCTTGCTTCTTCGCCACTCGAATTTCATCAATCACGCTCTGATTAGTCTGATCAAACCACAGGTTTGCGGAGTTCCAATCTCCTTGATGGGCATAGACCGTAACGGCAACGGTATTCATTCGCTCTGCTTGAAGCGAATTCACCCACTGCGCGTGAT
>CAYGNZ010000044.1:12269-13534 GCA_964351345.1 uncultured Bdellovibrionales bacterium
CGTGATCAGGTTCATTGACCTGGATACCGCCGAGATAGAATTCTGGTTGAGCAAAAAGACTACACGCTGCAAGGAGCAGGAAAAGCAATAAAAATGGGAGCCTGAGGCACACACACAAGCGAGGAGTGAGGTTTCCTAGTGACATATTTCCGCAGGGTTTACCGCACGCCATTGACAAAAAAAGTTCCAAAGGGGGCCCTCCTCTGGAACTGAAACATTGGCTTTCGCTTAGTCATTAAACAAATAGCCAACTGCTGCCGCTATCATGACAAGCATCAACATCATAAACAGTTGTTGATGATCAAGCAGGGCAAGCTGGTAGATAAATTGATCTTCATAGAGAATGAAGAAGATCCCACCGAATAGCACAATTAAAGCAAGCAAAACGTTCATAGCAACCTCCCTGATAAACACACTTGAATTTCAATTATACATCATTTTTGTATAAATATACACACTAATGTGTATCAGAGTTGTTTCGTGACAAGACAAGGTGCTGTATTTACTGCGTTAATTTTGAGCAGAGGTGAGCGCTTTTTCGGCTACGGGAATGCGTAGCTCGATTCAAACAAGCGAAATTGGGACAAGTGGAAGGGGAGAACTACCAGTGGGAGGAGAAATTAGCGGCGGGCAAACTATCCCAGCGCTTTGGAATGAAACAGCTCCTGGACGCGTTTTCGCACACGTTCATACCCGCTGCCTCTTTTGCTCGGAGGAAGATGTCGTAGCATGGTGACGACCGCGTTACTAATCGACTCCCCTGTCACCTCGCGATACCGCTCACGACAACGTTGCAGATTTTTTGCCGTCTCATTGCTTGATGTTGAAAGCCCCTCGGCAGCGTTGTTCATTAGCTGATGGAGCATAATTCCCGAGACCGCTTTTAGTCTGGCCTCGCTGTTATGAGATTTCATTTTTGCAGACACTTCTAGCACGTCGCGCATGTCTTCAATCGAGCAGGGTTCACAGAGGAAGCCATGCATACCAATCGCCATGTATTTTGCGAGTAGGTCCGTTTCATACTGCTCGTTTGCCATCAAGAGCACGAACACTGACTGAGCTCCAGTAAAGCTCGTTTTGACGGATTCAATAAACTGAGCGATTTCGGCCTCGGTGAAATCAGAGGAAATGAACACCACACTTAGTTGGGTGTAGGAGTTGAAATAGAGTCCTGCGTTGGCGAAGGAATTCGCGCTGCCGTAGTTGAGATCGGGAATGAGTTCGTTAAGAATCAGTCGGAGCTGATTGCGTTGCGCGGTTCGGCG
>CAYGNZ010000045.1:0-12877 GCA_964351345.1 uncultured Bdellovibrionales bacterium
GGTTCCTATACGCCAGAGACCATTGATGCTGCCTATGATTCGGCGAAGAGTATGCTTAGTGCGGAAGCACAGAGTAACTTCTTGGAGTCAGAGTTTCAGGCTGAGCGTTTAGCCGTGAAGGCCAGTGGGAGGGAGCAGAAACTGATAATTAATCAAGAAACGATAGAGGTAGAACAGCTCGACGATACTCTCTCTACAATCTACATAGAGGAACAGCGTGAGCGAAATGTCCGCGGGAAGACTTCGCCCTCAGTGTCGTTGCTGTACACGATAAAAGTTGCCCATCCCCCAGAACCGGGCGCTTTGCCGCTAATTCGAGAAGTGAAGCGAGAACCTTTCGCTGGACAAGCCCAGCAGCTTAGCGAAGAAGTCTTAATGGAGCGCTTCAACGAAGCCTCTGAGGCAGCAGCAACGGAGCGGAAGGAGTTTTTAAAAACAGTGGGTGCGGTAAGAAAAGATCTGAAAGAACACGAGAAAAAAGTGGAGCAAGATTTTAAACGTCTCTCTGATTCTCTTGATAAGTTAGGCACGACGGTAAAGAAATTAGGTCAGGATGTAAAAGAGCAAACAAAACGAAAACAGCAAGGCTTACCGCCAAAGAAAAGGAGCGGTACGCCCTCTGCGAGCTCGGCGGCGCCTGAAAGTTCACCTCAAAGCCCAGAGAAAACAGCACAGCAAAGTGCGCCTCAATAAGGTATACTAACTAGTAGTTTATGCGTCGCGTTCAGGGAAACCCTATGCCGAAAAACCTTTGTCTTATTCTGTTTTGTGCTTTGCTACTCCTTAGCTGCGAGACAGTTCGATCACGGGAAGATGCCTCGATGCATCAAGACAAAGCGTTTGCCCTGCATCAAGAGGGAAGGCTTGAGGAGGCCAAGGCAGAATATTTGAAATCGCTGGAGAAACGGCCCAAGTATCCGCAAGCGCAGATCGGCTTAGGGAACGTGCTTGAGGATATGGGGGATGTTGAACAAGCGATCGCGCATTATCGACTGGCGATTAAGTACAAACCGAAGCATATCATGGCCTACGTGAATCTCGGCAATGCCTACCGTAAGTTGGGACGCCTGAGTGAAGCCGAGCAGAGTTTGCGTCAAGCGGTTGAGTTTAATCCTGGCGAGGCTTGGATTGCGGATAACTTAGGCAATGTCTACGAAGAGATGGGCGAGCGAGATAAGGCAGTGTTTTACTATAAGCGAGCCGTCGGTCTAGAGCCACACGATCCCGAGTTTCATACAGACTTGGCCAATGCGTATCTCAAAAGTGGCAAGCTTGAAGAGGCGCTACAACATTATCAGCGAGTGCTCACGCTTGTGCAGGGGCTTGAAGCGTACAAAAAGGAAGAGACCTTCGCCCGAGACATGATTAGCAATCTTTCAAGAGATATTCGGAGCAAGTAATGAAAAATCAGATCACCACATATCTTTGTGCCGCGCAGCGAACGGCGATTGGAAGTTTTGAAGGGAGCCTTCGAGACACTTCGGCTGTTGAGCTAGGCTCAGAAGTGCTCAAAGAGGTTTTGCGCCTGTCCTCGGTTCCCCTGGAGTCAATTAATGAGGTGATTTTGGGGTGTGTGCTCACCGCAGGTTGCGGGCAAGCTCCCGCACGTCAAGCGGCACTTCGAGCAGGCCTGCCAAATAGTGTGCAAGCGATGACAATCAATAAAGTGTGCAGTAGCGGTTTGAAAGCGGTGATGCTTGCTGTTTCAGCCATTCGTCTCGGTCATGCACAGGCGATTCTCGCAGGTGGTATGGAGAACATGTCCCAAGCTCCCTACCTTTTGCCAACCATGCGCGGTGGAGCGCGTCTGGGGCATACCGAAGCGGTGGATAGCATGATTCGCGATGCGCTCTGGGATGTCTATAACGATATGCATATGGGCAACTGCGCGGAACTATGCGCGACAGAATTCAGCATTAGTCGAGAGCAGCAAGACGCCTACGCGATTCGAAGTTATGAGCTTGCCAGTGCTGCCATCGCAGCAGGATATTTTGAGGAAGAAATTTGCCCGATAAACCTTAGGCAAAGAAAAGAAGCCGTAGAGTTTAGAGTTGACGAAGAGCCGGGGAGAGGCAAGCCAGAAAAAATACCGGGCTTACGTCCCGTATTTCAAAAAGAAGGCACTGTGACGGCAGCAAATGCGAGCTCAATTAACGATGGAGCGGCTGCAATGCTTGTGTGCTCGGAGGAGTATGCAACGCAGCATGGGCTCACTCCCCTGGCACGAGTGATTTCCCAAGGATGGTTTGCCCAAGCGCCTGAGAAGTTTACCACCGCTCCGGTCGGAGCCGTAAAAGATGCTTTGAGCAAGGCCTCTCTCGATGTGGAGCAAATTGATCTTTTTGAAATCAACGAAGCGTTTTCCGTTGTCTCCTTGGCATGCGCTCAGGAGTTAGGAGTGCCAGAAGAAAAGCTCAATGTCTGTGGTGGTTCTGTCGCGCTAGGACATCCAGTCGGTGCTTCCGGTGCTCGAATCTTAACTACTCTTCTCTATGCTCTTAAACGTACCGAAGGTAAGTATGGAGTCGCAGGAATTTGTAATGGCGGTGGGGAAGCGACTGCACTCGTTGTTGAAAGAGTGTAAGCGATACCGTACATGGTCACGGGTATTTGACGCCGTCTGAGGTAGAGGCCCGACTAATATTTTCGTTGGGCTTTGAGCGAGTCCGCACCTTTATTTGCTACCCAACTTCCAATGTGGACGTTCATTACGAGCGTAAGCACCGCACAAAGAAATATCGCCCCCTGCCAAATCCCTGGGCCGAATTTAAGTCTCAGGTTGGGAATCATAATCAAAAATGTCATCAGCGAAGCGGGAGCAAGCGTGAGTAGTACGAGACTTAGACTCCCTAACAACAGAAGGAGCGTGCCGAATCCCGCGCTAATCTGATTCGGTGATTCCCATTCAAAGCTTGCGAACATAGAGCCGATACCAACAGCAAGAGACGTGCAACCAATACTCATACAGATTCCAATATAGGTAGCGCAGATGACGAGCACGAGGGAGGGGTTAATCATGAAAATACCGGCCAGTAACAAGGTAACCGAAACGAGTACAGAGAGCGGCAACCAGCAGGTTACCTTTGCTCGAATAAGCTGTCGTAAGTCGATCGGACCGGTCACGAGAATCCAAAAGGCTTTCCCTTCCAAACTAATCGATGGATAGACAAGCCTTGTCATCACTGCGGTAAGGATAAAGCCCGCAAATAAAATGTTGATGCTTGCAAGAAACGCCCACCAAGCTTGCATTGCCACCGGAGCGAGTCCTAGTGCTGCGCTCATAAAATTGATGATGGTCAGATACACAATGGCAAAACCCAGATACATCAGGAGTTGTAGTGCTTGAGCCCGGTCGCGCATCAGCGATGTCATATCCTTTAGAATAATTGCGCGTGTTTGCTGTTCGAGCGGGAGACGACTATAGACGTATTCGAGTAAGCTTCGAACGGAGTCAGTTCCTGCGTTTTTTCCGACCTCCCGCTCCTCTTCTTCAACGTGCTCGTTAACGTTTGCCGCACTTCGAACGGAGAGCGCAAAGGTATCGAACACGAGATAGCCCAAGGCAACCGATCCTACGGCGCTTGAAAGCAGAAGGAGAAGTTTGGTTTCCCCAGAATCGACTTGGCCGAGGATGAAAAAAGAGATTAGGTCAGAGGCCCAACGTGAGGGTAGCCAGATTGGGTTGGGGTTATCGAATAGTCCAATCATCTGAATAATCGCGTTTGCTCCGCCGCTGCGAAATTCTATTTCTCCCAGAATGGAGATCAGACTGTAGAGAGCCCAGCCCCCCATGGCGGCGATGCAGCCGAGGAAAAATAATCCGCGTCGCCAGACGATTGAAGCAAAGCGCACGAAGATCGTACCAATGACCATGGCAATGCCTGTCGGAATGAGCAAAAAGGGAAGGGCAATTGCCGCCGAACAAATTAAAAATCCCGGTCGAACATCGAGCGTGAATACGTAGGCAAGGCCCACGGGAAAAAGAAAGACAACGAACATCATGCTTGTTTCAAACAAGGTCTCAATGAGCTTAGCAAGGTAGAGTCGCAAAGAAGAGACAGGAGTGTAGAGTAGGAGATTCATGTTCTGGGCGTTGTAGATATTGCCGATACAGGCCACGGTGTTTGAGATCAGCAAAAGCACGAAGAAGGCATAGAACAAGAGACCCAGAATTTTTACGGGAATCACTACTTCGAGCACTTGGTTAAACGCCAGCGATCGCAGAATCATCACCGTGCCAAAGAAAATACAGCTCATGATGATTAGCGTGACGACGAGCAGTAGAAGATCGCGCTTGCCAGCGTGTTTGGACCTATCGCGTGCCTTAAAGCGATTACGGAAAGCTAAATAGTAAGGACGGAGTATTACTTGCGGCATTCTTCTTCTGTAGAGCTACGATGCTTGTATTGCACGACCCTGGAAAGAGGGGATTCAGTAGTAGCTAATAAGATGTAGTTGCCCTAGGGAAGTGTTCGAATTCGGCAATAACCGCAAGGTTTTGGAGTTATCCGTTTGCGACTTTCCGAGCTTGGGAGAGAAGATTGCCTAGGTCTACAGAAGAATAGTGTGAAGGTTTTCTTACTTTGCCGTTTGAGTCTTTCCCTACAGCAAAATACTGCGCTCCCACCAAGAGAACTTCGACTGCGACAACTTCGGCAGGCCAGGACACCTCTCGCTGACAATGCCAGTCAGATTCTTCTAACGCTCCAGTAGTCCCCGACCAATTTTCAAGCAAAACAAACTTCTCCAAATTGTTATCGCAGACTAGTTCAAACGCCTCTTCCAGAGGAAGGCCGAAAGCGAGGGCGTTCCAAAACATTGTGTACGCCACGTCCGCAAGGCCATCGAGCATTTCAAGTTGATCTGCTGGTTCCGATGAGGAGTTGTAGACTAAGGCATTTGGGTCGCTTATTGCCGTGCCGTTAAACTCGGGAACGACGCCAAGACCGTGAATTACATATTCTAGGACCTCAGAGAGGAGGAGCTGAGCACCCAGCTTACGCTCATCTTCACTGCCCTCGCGGTAAGAGGTAGAGACGTTTTGACCCGCAAGTTGCATGAATTGCGCTATTTTATCTGCTTTCATCTTTCAGTAATCCTCATCTAGTCTGAACGTATCGGGGAATTCGCAATATTTGCGCAAGGTGCTGAGGATATCAAGTGCAAGGAGAGAGAGAAAAAAATACTGGAATCCTGGAGCTTCGGGACGCATAATGCCTTGGAATGACGAATTATTTGTCCTTCACAGGCAAAGCCTACGCTTCGTGCGTTTGGCGGCATAACGTAGATACTAATCAGAAGGAACTCATTATGCCCGAACAGGCGGCAGGAATTACAAGAAGATCGTTTCTCAGGGGAAGTAGTGCTGTGTTTGGCCTCAGCCTACTCTCGACTACGGCCTGTGAACGCCACCGATACATTCGTCCTGCCGCAGAGCTCGAACTAGGAAGCATTGACGAACTGCTATACTCCATTGTGCACATCCGCAGTAAAGCAATCTTGTTGTTTCGTGATGCTGATGGTTGGTCAGCCTTAAGCACAAGATGCACCTACCGAGGGTGTGACCTGACTCATCAAGAAATAGAGTTTAGAGTAGAGGGCTTACTTTGCCCCTGTTGTCGCACTCGCTACACGCTACGCGGAATCCCGCACAAGGGATGGCCCGCAACACATCCACTTCCCTGGGTGGATTTGAGTTTTAAAGATGGTCATTTGTATGCAAACCCAGGAAAGCAGCATCCGCCAAGCTGGCGATACTCTACACCCGAGATTGAAGAAGCGATTCGAACGCTACGAAAAAGGGTTCGCGAGGAGAAACTCAAGGACGAAGTCACGATTCCAGGACTTCTCACCGGAAAAGGGGATGGAGAGGTAGGAGTGATGTTTCTAGAGGATGATCCTAACCTCATCCACGAACTTAAAATGATTAAGTAGCACCGAGGCCTTTTCCACCTCGGTGCTCCTGCCCAGGTCCGCAGCCAGCGACCTATTCCTCACGCGACTATATATTATAAGATTAATTAACTAGAGTTTAGCCTCTGAGACTGCGAGTATTGTCTCAGTTGGTTTTCTCGTCCTGGAGTTCAGGACGTCTCTGTTTAAGGTCTCTGACAACTGAATACGCGGTAGACGTTATTTTCCAATTGAGAAATAGCTGAAGGATTCTTCCAAGCAGCCTAGTCCATGCTTGGTAGATCCCTTCTCGGTTTTCAACCATACCCCTTTTAGAAAGGTTATTCTCATGGCAACGACATCCTCAGTTCGCGAACTCTATCCGCACGAAGCTCGCTGGGAGGAGATTGAGCGTCTCGTTCAAGACATTCTGGCTTACCGCATTGATGGGCAGAGTGTGGTGCTCTTCCCCTGGGTCGCCGGGGGTGCCTACGAACTTGGCGCAGTTATTGGTTCCATGCCCGGTTCCTCCAAGACGCTTCTTGGTGCATCGGTGCTCAACGATCAAGCATGGAGTCATGCCAAGCTGAGCATTCCCTCCAACGCAAGCTGCACGCCAGAAGTCGGTGATGGTTTAGCCGCTGCAAACTTTCTTGAGATTCAAAAGGTCAAGGGTGAGGCTCAGAACGTCAAAACCATTTTGGGGATTGGCGTTACGGCTACTATCGCTACTACTGACCCGAGCGCAGGAAAACGCGGCGGTCAGCGCGCCTGCATTTCATTGAAACGTTATGACGGCATGCACCGAATCGTTCTTCGCTTCCGGCACAGTTCCGAATATGCAGGGACTCAGAGTGAAAAGCGCAAGTTTCAATCGCAGTTGATTGATCTGGCCGTGTTGAACTTGATTGCTGAGTCACTGGGCATACCGCAAGTACCCTTCCTGCCTGAGTATCAGCTCACTGTTGAACACGGTGAACTGGTGCCCGCTGAAGGCGGAGAGGAGCTTCGCGCAGAGCTAGTCGGCGCAGCGAATATCTCGCTCGAGCAACGAGTGTTGATAATCGAGCCCGATGGCTCGCTTCATGATGAGAGTTACCTCTCTCCTGAAAAACACACGCTGATACCGTGTTCGGCAAATCCCTTCACGCCGTCTCATGATCAGATTGCGCAGCACGTTGCTGCTTCTGGTCGGGCGCCGGTATTTGTTATCTCGAACTGGAACGCAGAGAAAGGAGAGGTGAGCAAAGCTGATGTGGAGCGCCGGGCACGTGGATTTATCGGAAGATGGCCCGTCGCCCTTGTGCAGGGGATGGGAGAATTTCTCAAAATGGCAGAAGCCTTCGGTTGCGACTTCGCGATTGGGGGTGACACCGCGATGAGAATCTTTCTTCCACAATACTGCGAAGCCTTCGGTGGTAGCACCAATGTCTACGCTCGACTTAAATCGACAGGCGTTACATTCACCGTCTTTCCACGACATGACCGTTTCGGTCGTTTGCGGTCGCGAGAGTCGGTGCCGAGTATGTATCAGGATTTGTTTATTGACGCTCCTGATGTAATTTCTCGTTTCTCCTCCACCGCAATTCGAAAGACTGCAGGTCTGTCAGCCAGTGGAAACTAGGGTTCGGTGGATCTCATGCTCCCGTTCAAGCAATGCTTGAGCGGGAGCACTTCAACTACATTCCTCATTTTTTCATTCCTCATATTCAGGTCGCCACTTGAGTATGGGGCAATGTGCAAACAAGGTTTTCATGGTGTCGCCCCGACGCCAGTGCAAGTTTTAATAAGGAGATTCTGATGAAAAGCTTTGAAGTACCCGCGATTCTTGAAGTGGATGCCTATCAGCTTGGCCATTTCGAGCTGATTCCTCCTGGAATGGAACACTTCCAGGTCTCTCAGGCCACCTTCCGTAAGCCCTTACGCTACGGCGCGGGCGAGGGAAGCGACCAACGTGTGGTGAGCGCAGGAGTGATGCCGTTTGTCGCGCTCGAATTGGAGCGCAGTCGGATTACTCAGGAAGACATCGAGAAGGCCGATTGGTTTCTTAACGACTTCCATGCGACTGCCACGCCGCCGAGTTTCCGCTCGGCCTATCCGTACCCTCGCGAGATGTTTCAACGGATCGTCGAGGAGTTCGATGGGAAATGGCCGGTCTGTGTGATGGCGCTACCCGATGGGCAGACCCATTACGTCGGAGAGGCGCAGCTAATGATTTGGACCGACGAGCCGGGGATGGGCGAGTGCGTTGGCTGGCTTGAGTCGACTCTCCTGCCGTATCTCTGGACAAGTTCCGTTGTGGCAACTCGTGGGCGTGCGCGCAAGCAGCGTTTCCTCGAGTGCTACCGAGCGGCTCATCCGAGCATGTCTGATGAGGAGTTTCTGCTGGATGCAAAGTTCCATGATTTCGGTCGGCGCGGGGGCGCTGCATCGCAAATCACGGGTATAGCGCATCTGCTGAACTGGCTTGGCACCGACACGGTGGATGCGGCGTATGCCGCGTCGTACTACCTCAACGGTGGCGAGAAGTTTGGCGCGAACTCGATCATTGCAGGTGCTCACCGAACGGTCACTCCCTGGAAACGGGAGCGACAGTCGGTAGCGCATGCGGTGGAAAAGTTCAAAGGTGGCATCTTCGCCTTCGTCGCTGATAGCTACGACTATCTGCGTTGCATGAGAATGCTCGGAGAGAACGCCGAGGCAATCAAGACGGCAGGGGGATTCCTTGTCGGTCGTCCTGACTCGGGAGATCCCAAGGAATGCGTGCTTGATGGTCTTGAGATTTTCGAGCAGTTCTTCGGTAGTCGCGAAGTTGACGGTCTGAAGATTCTCAACAACGCGGGAATTATTCAGGGCGACGGCGTGTCGGACCGGATTATCTTCGAAGATATCCTGCCGGCTGTAGTGGCTAAGGGATTCTCGCCACTCAACGTGGCCTTCGGCATGGGTGAATACAATCACCGAGCCGTGCGGAGTGATTTGGAAGCTGCCTTGAAGACCTCTCTTGTGGGCCAGTTGCCGTATTCGAATGACGGTGCGGTGAGTGCAAGTGACTTCGACGTCGCACTTGATGACGTCGCAGAGGAGCTTGACTACCATGCCGTGATGAAGGATTCGGGCAACCGCTTCAAGCGCAGCATTCCCGGACTGGTCTCGATTCATCTGGACAGTCCAGAGGCTTTGAATCGAGTTCGTCCAATCAGTGTTGAGCAGCTCAAGCGAGGTGAAGTAGGGGACTACAAGGTCGTCTATGACGGTCGTCGGAACCCTCTGCCTGTTTGGGACGATACTTTCGTTTCCGCACGTGAGAGAGCGAACGCCACTTGGGTCGCGCATGCGCCTGAGGTGCCAGATACTTTCGCGCCGGAAATTCGGGAGGCCCAGGCTCGCTACATGAAGCGCGTCTTGAGTGCTCAGTAAGTCTCATTCCTACTGTGGGGGTTTTTGCTCAACGGTTTATTTGCACAAGCCCCCCAAATTGACGGTGATGCTAATTTCACGCAGCAACAGTATTGCTGCTCATTTTTAGGTTTTAGAAAGGGTACCTCATGAACGCCAAAACTCGGGTGTATGCAACGAGCCGCTTTGAGTATCTTGCAGATGCGCTCTGCAAGGAGGGAGCGTTTGATCGAGGGAAGTTGATTAACTCCACCTTCCCCAACGGAGAAGTTCGCCTTGAAATACTCGATGTCGCTCAGGCAAGAGACGCTGAAGTGATTCTTCTCGGTGGTACTGAGCGCGAGGATCTGTTTGACCTCTTGATGTATGCCGGTGAACTGGCGCAACTTGCTGGCCGCCTCAACATCTTAATTCCGTTCTACCGCTACGCAACGCAAGAGCGGAAAGATAAAGGAAAGGAAGGCCATATTGTCATCGCAAAGGGGATTGCTCGCGCGCTTTCAAGTTTGCCACTGGCGTCTCGGGGGAACCGAGTGTTCCTCCTCGATCCCCACACTCACTCCCTGGCCCAGTACTTTGATGATACTCGCATTCGTGCTGAGATCTTGCGATCGACGACGCTGGTGACGAAAATCATCAGAGAAGAAATTCTCGGCTCGAACAGGGAAGCAGTGATTTGCTCAGTCGATGATGGCAGACCAGACTCCGTCATTGACGTAGCAAAAGCGCTCGATGTTCCCTTCGCTCTAATCGACAAAGAACGATTATCAGGCACCAGTACGAGAGTGCTTGGTGAGGTAAACGGCGATGTCAAAGGGAAGATAGCGGTAATGGTCGACGATATGGTTCGCACACTAGGCTCTGCCGAAGGTGCCGCAAATGCCTACCTCAAGGCAGGAGCGGCGGAGGTTTGGCTTGTGGCAAGCCACGCCGACTACGCGCCAGGCGCCATTGAGAAACTGAGAGCCTCGGGTACGGTCCAGGGTGTAATCACGAGCGATTCCTACCCGAGCTTCGCGTTAGCCGACGGGGAGTTCGCAAGGGTTCACTCAGTTGCCCGTCTGCTTTCTGAGACACTCTCTCAGCAGTATGGCCTGTGAGGATAGAGACGGTTTGCAGAAAGGAGAAATTAGCAAACCGTCTCATCTTCAATTCCAAAAACTATCGCGCAAAGACGTACAGTCGAGGACGTTTGGTTGAAAAAACGTTTTCGGGTGTCACGTTTCGACAAGGTTTTACAAAGGACAGTACGATGAATATCCAAGAAATTGCATTTTGCTGGAAGCGTTCCGGTTTTGAGTGGGATCTTCATCGATACCCGCATCATACCGCGAGCTCGCTGCGAGAGTTCTATCGTTCGCAGAATCGAGATCCAGAGCGAATGGAAGCAAGTCATCGCAGGCAACAAGCGAATCTTGCTCGAGTACGCTCATTCTTTCCTGACCTCTCTCAGTTCATTTCTCGTAATGATCTGACCCGAGAGCGCGTCGCTGCGGCGAAGCTGTTTGTGGTCGGTGGAGGTGATAATCACTTCACCTGGGCCTCGCACTACACGCCGTTTGATGTTCCGATGTTGTTGGTGAACTCGGACCAACGCTCAGCTCCGAACGAAGGCTCTGATGGAGGCCTGCTGAACTTTTCTGTCGAAGAGTTCTTGCAGTTGCTTCCTGCGCTCGGCAGGGACGAATTCGAAATCGAGGAGTGGACCTTACTTGAGGTGCTCGTTTCCGGAATTCATCGCGGCTATGTGACGTCTGAAGTGTTTGTTGGTGAACGAGACCGTACGGACTGCTCCAGGAACTGGCTGCAAGTGCCAGGTCAGGCAGAATCGCACGTCGGCTCTGGTGAGGTCATTGCCACACCGGCAGGAGTGACCGGCTGGTATGACTCGGCAACTCGCTTTCCTCGTCGCATCAAGTCTTTCGAGCAACAACTCAGGGAGTTCGATGCCTCGGCTTATAGCTCCACCCAGGAGCTACTTGCTGCCGTGCAACAGAGTTGGCAGGAATCTGCTCGCTTTACTCCACCCGCACGCACGACTCGTTCGGCGTACTTTGGTGCAAGCGAGTTGTTTTATGGTGGAGGTCGAGAGTATCAGTGAGTGTTCTTTGAGATTGCCAAGGGTGAGTCCATCCGACTGACCTCGCTTAACGATGCGCACGGCATTGTCCGAATCGATGCGGATGAAAGTTTGACGACTCCTTTCCCCCCGGGGACAGAAGTTGAAATTCGTGTCGCGGAAGAAACTCTAAAGGTTGTGAAAAATCCGCTCCGTCAATGAGTGGAGACTTCGGGGTGGTTTCGCGAACACGTGACACCACCCTCTTTGTAATAGCTGATTGAGATTTGCTCTGTGTGCCAGTGCAGACAGAGTGAGTTTTAGCGATTCAAGAAATGGTTTTAACGAAAGGTTCGTACAATGTCAGCAAATTCCCCTCGTGAAGAGTATCCTGTTCCAATCGGAGTGCTCACCTCAACGCTGCTTGGCTATGATGCCGAGCAACCGTATCGAGTCGTCTTGGTCGAATTGCAAACACCAGAGGTCGTAGGGAAGCCGATTGTGCTTCCTGGAGGGATTTTCAATCTCGGAATCGGACGACATCGTTCCCAGCGCAGCGTCATCAATGACGAGTTGCTTGAGGAGACGGGCTTGCATGTAGCCGTTGGGCATGTGCCAGAGCATATCGCGATTTCTCAACGAATCGATGTTGACCCACGCCAATGGTGCTCATTTCCGACCGTCAACGGTGCGAACGACTACATCATGGTTGCTCCCTTGGCTGGAGAGATTCGTCCTGAAGATAAAGAGGAAGTGAAGCGCGCCTACTTTGAGGATGTACGCTTGGTCGATCGTCAAGCTGTTGGTCGAGGACATGGACTCTTGCTCGACCTCTGGCAGGTGATCTGTGACTGCGGCGGGCCTTCCCCTGCGCTCTATCAGGAGAACAATCGCCGTAAAATCCAAGCGCTCTCAAACGAGCGTCATCTCGTCACCGTGAGTGAACTGACGAACATGATTTACCTCGAAGATGCGGTTGCCGTGCGAGACGGGCGGCTCTAAGTCCTGTGTGGCCGGAGACAGTAAGGTGAGCGTCACCTTGCTGTCTCCCCCCAGGCCGTCCCCTCATCAGGCATTTTCAGATATAGGGATTTGATTCGCTACTCTCACGACCAGTTCGAGCACGCACAAAGGACTGATACATCGAGAGACAGGTCAGCCAAGGAATTTCACTAAGCACCATGAACAGAGCAGTCTCAGGAGAAAAATGAAGTAGCGCAACTCCAAGCGCAAGGAGACTGTTGTTTGCGCCAGAGCTCAGCGTGCAGGCGATTCGACTTCTGATAAAGAAACGACGCAAGCAAATCCAGGGTAAGACATAGTAGAGGCCAAAGAGTAAAAATAACACGATGAGCTGCGTGAGTACGATACTCGGATCGTATTTGAGAATGTCTCGTTGCCGTGCTGCAACCAGCGCGACCGAGATACCAAGCAGCAGCATCGTGGCAAAAGAGTTGTTGGGGACGAGGGCCGCAAGGCGCTCAACGGAGGGAAGAAAAGAAAAACGCAGGGGAGATGGGATAGACC
>CAYGNZ010000045.1:12887-13508 GCA_964351345.1 uncultured Bdellovibrionales bacterium
GTCAATGCTCACGCTTGTATCGAGCAGCAGGCTAAAGATAAGCGGAACCACGAAAGGGCAAAGCAAACTGCTGACTAACACCAATCCAAGACTAATCGCCGCGTTTCCTCCGACAAGGCCTGTCATTGCAGGCGACATTACACCTGCGGGCATGACCGTGAGAAGTAAGACGGCATTTGAAAGCTCAGGGCAAAAAACCTCACTCAAATAGAACAAGGGCACGGGTAGTACTACGAATCGAGCAAGGTAAAATCCAAGTAGCTTTTTGGGGCTCGTCTCACGGAGATTTGAGGGATCGATGCGAAAGCAGGCGAGAAAAATAATAAGGGCAATGGTCAGGCTAATTACCTCATCCGGGGTATGTTCCAGACCAGGAGTGAACAATCCAATCGCGAAAGAGATAGCGACAAGTAGTCCGAAGCGTGTTTCGATGAGATGGCGTGCGCGCTTGAACAAGGTAGTATAATCAGCCGTGGGTTCTTTCGTACCGCTCAATGACCATCGTGCCTAAACACTGCTCAAGAAGTAGGTTTCATTTCACCACTCTTTAGTCTACCCATGTAGTCCTTAAGCATGCTGTAAACCTTTGGTGCAAGAATGGCACTGCCAAGAATGTTCGGC
>CAYGNZ010000046.1:0-13486 GCA_964351345.1 uncultured Bdellovibrionales bacterium
TCGCTGCCGCAAAAGCTGCTGACACTCGTTTGAGTGAAGAGAAAGACAAGGCGCCTTTACTCTGCGGAATTCCGCTTGCCCTTAAAGATATGCTGGTAACCAAGGGAGTGGAAACCACCTGCGCTTCAAAAATTCTTAAAGGTTTTATTCCACCTTATAACTGCACCGCCGTGCGCAGAGCCGAGGCGCAAGGCGCAGTGGTTGTTGGAAAGACCAATATGGACGAGTTTGGCATGGGCTCGAGTTCGGAAAACTCTGCGTTCGGCCCAGTGCGTAATCCTTGGGATACCAGTCGTATACCAGGCGGATCAAGTGGAGGCTCCGCAGCCGCAGTAGCAAGCGGGCAAGCGCCGATAGCGCTTGGTACTGATACGGGTGGTTCGGTGAGACAGCCTGCAGCGATGACCGGAACTCTTGGACTCAAGCCTACCTACGGACGAGTGAGTCGCTACGGAGCAATTGCCTATGCTTCTTCTTGCGATCAAATCGGACCATTCGCTCGCACTGTTCCAGACCTCGCAGCGCTTTTCTCCGCAATAGCTGGTAAGGACAGGCGAGACTCGACATCGGTAGACCGAGAGGTTCCAAACTACCTTGCTGAGATTGAACAAAAAGCAGTTGAGGGACTCTCGGGCTTAAAAATCGGGGTGCCGAGCGAATATCTCGTTGAGGGACTTCAGCCAGACATAAAAAAAGCATTCGAGGCAAGCCTCAAGACTTTTGAACACCTCGGAGCAAAAATTGTCGATATCTCTCTGCCCCACACCGAGCATGCACTTGCGACGTACTACATCATCGTACCCGCAGAGGCCTCTTCAAACCTCGCTCGATACGATGGTGTTCGTTACGGGCATCGAGCCGCACACGCTGACACCTTACAAGAACTCTACGCGAAAACGAGAGCCGAGGGATTTGGAAAAGAGGTAAAGCGAAGAATTATGATGGGCTCGTATGTGCTCTCGGCCGGGTACTACGATGCCTACTATCTAAAAGCGCAACAAGTTCGCACGCTCGTTGCAGACGATTTCAAGGCAGCCTTCGCCAATCACTGCGATATCATCGCTACTCCTGTTTCTCCTGTGACCGCGTTTTCTCTCGGCGAGAGAACGGCATCTCCGCTTGAAATGTATCTTGCGGACGTGATGACCGTACCGGTGAGTCTCGCTGGACTTCCCGCACTCTCGCTGCCGTGCGGTCTTGATTCTCAAAAGCTACCCATCGGACTGCAGCTCATCGCCCCAGCGTTTGAAGAGAGCACGCTTCTCTCCTCAGCTCACGTGTTTCTCTCCGAACAGCCCTTCGAACTACTTCCGCTTCAAAAGGAGTCGCTCTAACATGACGCAGTATGAAGTAGTGATTGGTCTAGAAGTTCACGCGCAACTCTCCACCGGGAGCAAGATTTTTGCACCCTCTGGCACCGAAGCCGGACGAGAGCCAAACACCTTATGCGATCCGGTGACTTTGGGACTACCCGGTGCGCTTCCTGTGCTCAATCGACGGGTATTGGATTTCGCAATAAAACTTGGTCTCGCAACAAATTGCACGATTCGGCGCGATAGTGAATTCGCGCGGAAACATTATTTCTATCCCGACCTTCCCAAAGGCTATCAAATCTCCCAATACGACAAACCAATCTGCCAAAACGGCCATCTGATGGTGCGAGCTGGAAGTGAGCAGAAAAAAATTGGTATTACGCGCATTCACCTAGAAGAAGACGCAGGGAAAAACGTCCACGGGGAGCATGAAACCACGTCATTTATCGACCTCAACCGTGCAGGGGTCGCGCTCGTGGAAATCGTATCGGAGCCAGACATTCGTTCACCGGAGGAAGCGGGAGCGTACATGCGGCAGATTCGTCAAATTGTGCGCTACCTCGATATCTGTGACGGAAATATGGAAGAGGGCAGCTTACGCTGTGATGCCAATATTTCTTTGCGAAAAGTTGGCGCCAAAGAATTCGGCACGAAAGTAGAGATAAAGAATCTAAACTCCTTCCGTTTCGTTGAACGCGCCATCAGTTACGAAATTACCAGGCAAACCACAATTCTCGAACAAGGCGATAAAATTGTGCAAGAGACTCGGCTTTGGGACGAGCAAAAAGCAACAACGCGCTCCATGCGTTCCAAAGAATATGCCGAGGATTATCGATATTTTCCTGATCCCGATCTCTTACCAGTGGTGGTCGATAATGACTGGATCGAACGAGTTCGCGGAAATCTTCCCGAACTTCCGCAGCAGGTACACGCTCGCTTCAAGAAAATATACCAGCTCGATGATTACTACTGCGAGTTATTGACCGAAGAGAAGCATACTGCGCGCTACTACGATAAGGCGGTAGAGGTCCATCACAACCCGGCAGCTCTGGCGAATTGGATTACTACTGAGCTCTTTGGAAGGTTGAACAAAGAAAATCTAACGATGGATCAGTGTCCAGTGAGTCCTGAAAACCTGGGGACCCTGGTCAAACTCATCGATGAAGGGGTTATTTCGGGTAAGATTGCAAAGACAGTGTTCGATGAGATGTTTACCAGTGGCTCCTCCCCTTCAAGCATTGTCGAAGCCTTAGGTTTACAACAGATCTCAAACCCAAATGAAATCAGTGCGACGATTGATGAAGTGCTCGCTCAACACCCCAACCAAGTAGCAGAATTTCGCAGCGGAAAAGAGAAAATGATCGGATTTTTTGTCGGTCAAATTATGAAGCGCACTGGAGGAAAAGCCAACCCAAAGGTGGTGAATGAGATTTTACTCTCGAAGCTCAAGGAATAGAGCTCTCCTTCTGTTCAGCGAGTAACTCAGAAAGTAACCAATCATCTTTGCAGCTCTGCGGCACCGCAATCTCTCGATGCTGCGTAATATCAATTGCTGAAGCAAGCACGGCCTGAAGCTCTTCTAATAGGTCTGGCGCAGCAAGGATGACCACCTCACCCTTCTCTCGATTAAGCGTTCGTAGTTCGCCAAATCCCTCATAGCTTTCCAGAAGGAATTTTAGAACAACGATATTTTCCGTGGGTAATTTGAGGAAATACGGGATGACATCGTCAATTTCGGCCGGTTTGCTCAAAGAGTTGCTCGCTGGATGGTTTCGATCATTGCTGTTCATTGCTACAAGATAAACCTGTACTTCGTAAAATTCTAGTCGTAATCCAGTCGTAGAAACTCAGAAACGGTATCCACCCAATGCTCGAAACACTTCGTAAGAAAAAGAATTCTATTTTTGGTTTTGTTATTATCGGATTTTGCTCCCTGCTGATGGTCCCCTTCGGCCTGGATATGATCCGTGCAGGAGGACTTGAAACGGATGCCGTGCGCGTTGACGATATGAGCGTCTCAATGCAGGACTACTACCGCCGCCTCACTCGCTGGCAGAATATTTTTCGACAACAACTCGGAGAAAACTACGAACTTGCGAAATCACAACTCAATATCGAACAACGAGCAGTTGACGAAATCGTAAATGGCGCGCTTCTTGATAAATTAAGCGACAGCTTGGGTCTTGCTGCTTCAATCACCCAAGTGCGAGGTCAAATCGCCTCTCACCCGTTCTTTCAAGGACAAATCACCAAAGCAAATTATAAAACCTTCCTACAAGTGCAAGGTCTGAGCGGGGCAGGATTGGAGCAACAAACCCGAAAGGAAATTATTGGACAACAGCTCACCAGTATACTTTCAGACCTCAACACCCCTACAAAAGAAGAATTGAAGTCGGTGTATCTCGACAGTGCGAGAAAAGCCTCCTTTCGAGTATTAAAGTTTCAACCCAGCGCGTTTGAAAGCGAAGTAGACACTAAAGACGCCGAAGCAGTGACCGCATACTTCACTGACAACGCCGAGCGCTACCGCAAACCACGAGCAGTGCGATATGCCTACATCACGCTTAGTGCAAACGACTTTCTTCAAAAAGTAGACATTACTGAAGACGACATTAAAGAGCTTTATGAAACCGAGAAGCCTAACCTCTTTGATGACCCCCAAGTTCGCCTGCGGAAACTTGTGCTTCGCAAAGCTCCTTCGTCAAGCAGCGCATTAGAAGAGGTTGTCACCGGCACAAATCCAGAGGAAACCGACGAACAAAAGGAGGCGAACAAGGCAATCAAAGAACGAGCAGAAGAAATCCGCGCACGGCTTGATGCTGATGAGGATTTTGCAACTCTTGCAAAGGAGCTTTCAGAAGATGAGGAAACCTCAGGAGAAGGAGGTGACATTGGTTGGGTCCGTTATAGTGTCCTCGAGGGTCCAGTTCGGCAATCAGCAAGCTCCCTAGAAGTAGGCGCTCACAGCGAAGTAATCGAAACTCCTGACTCCTTTCAGCTCATTCAAATTGAGGACAAAAAGGAACGCCGCCAGAAAACGCTTGATGAAGTACGGGAAGAGCTAATCGCTGAGCTCAGAAAAGAATATGCTCCGGAGTACGCACGTGCTGCTGCGGAAGAGGTGTATCAAAAGGCCGCGGAAACAACAGAACCGAGCACGGAAGACTTAACCGCCATTGCGTCTGAGAAAGGCTACCCGCTCACCGTGACCGATGGCATGCTCTCAAGACTCGTGGCATCCACCAAGTATCCAAAATTTCTTACCGCAAAAGCATTGGACTTGAGTGAAGGAGATTCAGAAATTGTTACGCAAGGCAGTGATACATACGTAGTACGCGTCCTTGAGGCAAAAGATTCTTACATTCCTGAATTCAGTGAGGTCGAAGCGCAAGTTCAGAATGATTACATCAAATCACAATCCGCCGAACTTGCCCGAGAGAAAGCGAACAGTATTTTGCAACGCTACCGCGATGCGAAAGCCAGCGAAACACCGCTTTCGCTCGAAGCACTCGCCGCAGAAGAGAAAATGACCTTGGAGGTTACAAAACCCTCCACTCGTGCGGAGGCGACGACCGCGCCGCTTAATTCACCCGCAGTGAAGCAAAGCGCATTTACTCTCAGCGAAAGTGCTCCGTTCGCTCAGGAGGTATTTCAGGTAGGCTCTGATTTTTATCTCATTGAGCTCGCAAAAAGTATTCTTCCCAACGACGAAGATTTTGAGAAAAAAGTAGACGAGCTTCAAGCAAAAGAAGAGACAAACGCAGGTGCCCGACTTACCAGTGCACTGATCGCTCGACTTCGCGCGGAGAGTGACATTTGGGTTAACCCCGAGATTTTTTCTACACAAAGCTAGTAACCGGGCGATGAACCAGGCCGGAGAGGAACACACAGATCGAATCTTCATAGAAGAACAAACGATCCACTGCTCAATCGGTCTTACTGCCGAGGAACGCTCCTCACCCCAGCGAATCGTGCTCACTACGAGTGCCGGGCTTGGGACCTCTTTGGCGGAGGTAGGGACTTCAGTCGATCTCAGTCGGGGAATTTGTTACGAACAGCTCGCAACGCGTTTTAAAGAATTAGCATGTTCGCGAAGCTGGACCTTGGTAGAGGAACTCGGAGAAGCGCTTGCCGAGTTAGCCTTCCGCGAATTCTCTTCTCTGGAAGTGATTGAACTACGAATAAAAAAATTCGTCGTGCCAGAGACTTCCAGCGTTGGTATACACATAAAGAGATTTCGGCCAGCATCGCCGTCCACCTAGCGTTTGATTGCGTGAGAGCGTTCATGCTTGAACTTTCAATTCAGGCCCAAAAAGGCACCTCCCTTATTCGAAGACGTCGTCACGTGAGTCTTCACGTACGACTTTCTGCATCCAGTTTCACACCCGAGATACCTGTCGCGCCGTTTGTCAGTCTACTGTTAAAGAACTCTCCGGAGTTCGCGCCAACTCTGGGTCATACTGAAGTGGTGAGAGAAAATGGCAAGACTGTTTTCTTATTGAGCAATCGAAGAGGCCGTCCCAGAGAGAGCTTTCTCCAACAGTCAAGCTCTCGCTCAGCAAGGCGAGGCCTTGAAAACCAAGAAGAAATGTTTCACTCAGGTGGTAGTGTCTATGTATTGCCATCAACTCTTGAAACATTTCCCGATGAAATTTCCGAATTGGAGGAAAAACCATTTACCTTTGGCATCTACTCAAAATTCGATAGTTTCGACAGTCAGGGCAATATTATCCATAGCCTTCATCCTGAAGGAGAGGGGCTAGAGACGAGTCTCTTTGACGATTTCAATGTCCGGCGAGTAACCCAACTCGCCCCCCTTCGAGTAGATCAAGTGCGGATGGGTTTTGAGACGTATCGGCCCCGTCTGCTTGGCGGAGCCTTTGGCAGCGTTCCGGAAGTGGAGAAACGGCTGTTTCTGGAAGTAAGCACAAATCGAATTTATCTTTTTTTGGAAGAGCAGAATTTAGCGAAAGGCGTTGAGCTGCCCTTTGAAACTTCTGGATCGCTTGCTGGCTTAAGCGACACCTTAGGGGAACTCGATTTATTCGAAAACTTCAAGGATTCGCTTCTCGATGCCTTGTAGCGATGGCCTCTGATCCTTTCTTCCGAATTCTCAGCAAAAACCAATGCGGGTGAAGCGAACTTTTACGTATAATTTTGCTAAGTTGCTGCATCCTAATTCATGCTAAGGTATAGAGCATCGAGATTCAGTAAGTCCATCAACCCATTAAAGGTAGCAGCAATGAAAGAAAAAACTAGTAATTTCCTAACTATTACCCTGCTCTTGCTCCTTGCTATGGGTAATCTCAGCTGCACCTCTGAGGTCAAAGACTTAATCGACATCGCAATTGATCCCCCCTCTCGTCAGCCCATTGATCGTTCTCGGACGGGAGTAAATAATTTTTTCGTCGACCGTGAGTTTGGTTCTATTTCTGCGCAGTATTCCGAGATTCAACGCACGCTTGGTCTTAATTTCGTCCGGGTCTTAATTGCATGGACAAACGAAGTGCAACCAACACCTAACTCGGAACCCTTCTACGGTTTCTTTGACGAAATCGTAGACTCCGTTCCCCCCGGCGTCGATATTCTACTTACTGTGGTTCACACCCCTGATTGGATGGCGGATCCGTCCAATTGGATTAACGGCAACCCGAGAGTCACCTGGGTAGAAAGATGGTTGCGCCCTACCGTGCAGCGCTACGCAAACAGAACAGGAGTGCTCGCGTGGCAGGTGTGGAACGAGCCGGACAACACTGTTGTTGCCTCTGACTCTGCACTAGAACTTACGAACCCAGGAAACTACTTCGAGCTTTTAGCCTTGGGAAGTGAAGTGATACGCACGACCGACCCTACTCGTTTAATCGTTTCAGCCGCCACACGGTCAATTCAACAAGACGGCGGAGCAAACGTTAACTACAACCGCGATCTTCAAACGTTGGGTGCAGAGTCACTCGTTGATATCTGGGCCATCCATTATTACGGGCAGCAGTACGAACGCGTCATTATCAATGGTGGAGTTGCTGATTTTGTGAATTCCTTGCGTTTGCCTGTTTGGGTGACCGAGTCTGGCCAGATGGGCCCTGATCAACAGCTTGCCTATGTTGAGACGACGTGGCCTTTTCTTGATGAGAAAATGCCCGGAAAAATTCAGCGTTTCTATTATTACCAGTTCGGAGAGACAGGCCCTAACGAGACAAATTTCGGCCTTCGCATGAACGGTCCTGTATTTATTTCCGACCTCTACGCCTTTCTCGCTAGCTAAGGAAACCTCGCCGGGAAAGAGTTTTAATGTCAGAAGAAACTGAGAATTTTGATTACGACCTGATCGTCGTCGGTAGTGGCCCTTCGGGACAGAAAGCAGCCATTCAAGCTGCGAAGCTGAGGAAGCGAGTCGCTATTATCGAAAAAGGACACGAGCTTGGCGGAGTATGTACCAACACAGGCACTATTCCGAGTAAATCCTTCAGTGAGGCCGTATTGTATCTCACGGGACTTCGAGAACCGGCTATTTACTGTTCTGCGTACCGAGTGAAGTCCCCAATTACAATGGACGATTTTCCGTACCGAATCTCGAATATCGTTAAACACGAAAACCAAGTCATCGAAGATCAGCTTGCAAGAAATCGTATAGAGATAATCCGTGGCCACGCAAGCTTCATAGGTCCAAACAAAGTGACCATCGAGGGCGACGGTTATCTCGGCGTAAAAACGGCCAAGTATTTTGTCATCTCAGTTGGAACGAAACCCTTTCATCCATCCGATTTCGAAGTCGACGGAGAGAAGATTCTAGATTCTGATGATGTACTAAGCTTGAAAGAGCTACCGCGAAATCTAACCGTCGTCGGAGGTGGAATTATTGGGATGGAGTATGCGTCCTGGTTTGCGGTCCTGGGTGTAAAGGTGACGCTTATTGAAGCTCGAAAAAAGTTACTCAACTTTATCGATCGCGAAATTGTTGAAGCACTCAAGTATCAGCTTCGCAGCCTCGGCATGACGCTCCGAGTAGGAGAAGAGGTCTCCCGGGTCTCGCGACGAGCCGATGGTCAGGTTGAAACCTATCTCGAAAGTGGAAAGAAAATCGTCTCAGAAGCGGTGCTTATTTCGGCTGGCCGGCAGGGTGCCGTAGATACGCTCAACCTTGATGTGGTCGGGATTACGCCAGATAAATACGGACGAATTCAGGTAAACGAGTTCTTCCAGACCTCAGTACCTAATATTTATGCGGTCGGAGATGTGGTCGGATTCCCCGCGCTTGCCTCCACAGGAATGCAGCAAGGTCGGCTTGCTGCATCACATGCTTTTGGAATCGCAGATCAAAGTGGCGATATTCCCCTTCCTTTCGGCGTTTGGACGATTCCGGAAATGTCACTCGTGGGAGAGACGGAAGATAGCCTCACCGAAAAAGCGGTCCCGTATGAAACGGGGATCGCACGGTATCGTGAGATTGCACGAGGATTACTCATCGGCGATGAGACAGGAATGCTAAAAATTCTCTTTCACCGTGAGACTCGGCAACTTCTTGGGGTGCACGCCTTAGGTGAAGGTGCAATTGAGATTCTCCATCTTGGTCAGGCCGTATTGCACCTTGGTGGCGGGCTTGAGTATCTCACCGCGGGAGTGTTTAATTATCCGACCCTGACGGAGTGCTATAAAGTCGCCGCACTTGATGGACTCAATAAGATTCGAGAGTGATGAATAGCAGCAGTGAGTCAGCTTCTGTACTGCTTGTCGATGATGATGAATCTGCCGTTCGTTCTTTACAACGTTCCTTAGAAATTAAACTCCCTCACTCTGAATTCCATTCTTGCCATTCGGCTCAAGACGCGCTGTCGTTCGCTACTGCCCACAAACCTGCTGCGGCTGTTGTAGACCTCACCCTTGACGCCACCGTCGGCCCGGACTCGGGTCTCTCGCTGATTACGGGACTACTTCAGATTGAGCCCTGTATACGTATCGTTGTACTCACTGGTCATCAGGCGGAAGAATACGGAATCAGGGCGCTTCAGCATGGAGCGGCAAGTTTTCTGGAAAAACCAGCCGCAATTCCTCACCTCGCTGCCCTGCTTGAAGACGCGATTCGCTATTCACGTCTTTTACGAGATCATTTCTCTTCCTCAACAAGCGGGAGCGAAGAACTTGCAAGAAAGACCGGAATAGAGAGTCTCGATCCTGCAATGGATGAGGTGCTCGCATCGGTGTCTTACGCCTCGCAAACGTTACAACCGGTGCTGATTTCTGGAGAGACAGGCACGGGAAAGGGAATTATCGCCTCAACGATTCATCGCCTTTCTCGCGACAGAAAAGGACCGTTTATTCGCTACCAACCAAGTTTCGCCACCCATGATCTCATCACGAGCGAACTCTTCGGTCATAAAAAAGGGTCGTTTACTGGCGCAGTGGATGATCGCATGGGGCTGATCGAAGAGGCAAATGGAGGAACCCTTTTTATCGACGAGGTCGACGAATTACCGAAAGACAGTCAAGTAACCTTGCTCAATGTCTTACAAGAGAAGACCTTCCGTCGAATTGGGGAGAATCGTGATCGGCGTTCGGATTTTCGACTTCTCGTAGCGACAAATCAAGCGCTCGAGCACTTACTCGAACATGATTTACTCCGAACGGACTTCTACCATCGTATCGCGCATCTTCAGATACACCTTCCGCCACTTCGCGAACGGATAGTAGATATTCCCGCTCTTGCGCGAAATTGTATCAATGACATTGCCAGTAACGAAGCACTTGGTGTGCGAGGAATCAGCGCGGAAGCGCTGACTCTGCTTAGCTCATATCAATGGCCGGGAAATATTCGAGAGCTGCTCGCGGTAGTTGAAGGCGGAGTGTATCGAGCGCATTTTGAAAATCGAGCGCTGATCTTGCCAGAGGATTTAAACATCCCTCGAAAAAATCTCGCTTCAAATGACGCCACGCGGAATTTTCGCGAAAGAGTACAGCAATTCGAATCAAATCTCGTCCGAGAAGCCCTTCACCGGCACAATAATAATCAGACCAAAGCAGCAGAGTCTTTAGGCTTAGATCGCAGTTCCTTTCGACGTATTCTTCAAAGAGACGGCGAATCATAGCCTGAGGGAGCCCAGATTTGGCTCTCTACCAACATTTTCCCACTAGCCTACTCCTAATTAAATAGGTACCTTGTAGGGGAACGCTCTTGTAAATAACAAACATCGTCTGAACTACTCCTCACATGCGTATTGCCTCTCTCGCCTTAATCCAGACCTCGCTCCTGTTGCTTGCCTGCACGGGTGAGGATGTAAAGCTCGGCACTGACTCGCCGGAGAGATCACGTGTGTTGATTGGCGGAACCGCCACTCCTTCCCCCTCACCTACGGAGAGTTTGGCCAGTTCAAGCGAGACTTCCGGTCCCACACCTCTCGCTCAATCAAGCGCTCCCGGCTCCTGCGCACGTCTCCAGAACGAGTCTCCGCGAGGACTAGCCTGCCTGCACTGCACACAGCCAGAAGCACAACAGCAAGCTCAGACAATTCGTTCTGTGCTTCTCGAATCTTGTCTACGCAATGTCGCAATAAACTATCTTGTTGATGGAACCTTTTCTTTTGACCATCAATTTCTCATCAACGAAATTACTGAACTTACCAGCGACGGACGTCGACTCTTTATTACTTTTTACTTAGCAAACGGCCCTGCACAACGCCGCTACGACATCACGCAAATCGATTCATTCGGCACACAAATCTCACCACAAGAATTTCGCAATAGAATTCGACACGACCAAGCGCTTCAAGGGGAGTATCAGCGAATAGTGGATAGACTTGTTCCGGTGCTGCGCTACGCCAACCAACGAGGAGCCTCTGTTTCTCTCGTCCCGGTTTTGGACGACAACTTAGACGAGGGGTCGCTCCAAACCATGCTCGACCTCACCCTTGATGTCATTCCGCCAAGTGTATTTGTAAATATTGGTAGAAATCCTTGTCCAGGATGTTTTGATGGGAACTCCGCAGGCATTCCTTCAGGAGTATTTGAAGAGCTCCATACTGATTGGCCTGCGATTGGAATTAGCGGCGGCCTGGTGAGTAACGACGGGCGAGACTACAGCTCTCCTGCATCAGGCAACGAATCGGGAGCAGATACCACCCTCGCCGAGCTAGAAGCAGTTCGCGACGTCGCCGGAAACGGAAACAACGCCTTCATACTCTGGAGCGCAAAACGCCAAGGCCTAGCAAGCAGCCACTCCTCTCACCCAATACCAGCAACCCGCTACTACGCCCCCATCACCCCCGCAGAACGCCAAGAACTAATCGATTTCCTCCGCGGCTAGCGAATATACTCCTAACACTTTAAACTTCGGCTTTTTGATTTAGACGTTAGGTGTAGGAGTATATTGGAGCACCGGAGGTGCGACCAGAAGACAAATACTGAGCCCGGGGAGGGGAGGGGTAACGTTCAGCCCAAATTGTCAGCTCTGATCGAGCTGGCCTCATATTGTTAGGAGCATATTTGTTGTCTGGTTTCCTCTCCGAGGAAACAATATACTTCGCCCAAAGAAAGATTTTAAAAAGCCAATATTTATTCTGGGCTCAGTATGCACTTTCGCCCAGAACCACAGGCCTCGGACAATGCCCGAACCGTAGCTCGTCCCCCCCTCAGAATCCCATCAACAAGCAAAACGAGGGAGGATGAAGAATGTCCGCAGCGAACATCCACAGCCCCAAAACCAAACAAGCAAAGCTAAAAGTCGAAATGCGCGAGGACCGAGAGCGAAGGACATTCTTCATCCTCCCTCGTCCTACATTTCTAAATAATGTTCAAAAAAGAATCTAGAACGGTTCGTTCCAGCTGAAAGACAAGTTAAGTCCCAAACCAACTACCACGAATCTGCAAAATCCGATCATACGTCTGCTTGAGATGCTGAAAAAGCTCCTCATCCGGCTCCCCTCCCCCCGCAGCAACATCTGGATGAGCTTTCTTCACCGCCTCACGATATGCCTTTTTAATCTCAGATTCGGAAGCTCCTTCTCCCAGACCAAAGACTTTAAGCAGTTGGGTATATTCATCGTCTTCATCAGTGACATTCATATATCCCACACCACGTTTCTTGGCTTTTCGTTCCGCGCGGCTCTTCTCTTTCTTGCGATGTTCTCTTGGCTGTCGGGATCGATAGAGCACAAAGGCGAAAAACAACAGTACTACCCCCAGCACCCCAAAAAGTATGCCTTTGTTGTCTCGTGCTTGTAGGCGCAATGAGTCGGTCGCACCCACCGCGTCTTGGCGCTCTAGTTTTCCAAGAAGACCATCTCGAAATTCTTTGGTTTCACTTGAGCTATCCGCAAACACAAGGGTCCGCCGTAGCTCTTCATTTTTGGGATTGGGGTCAGGTCTATGCGTGATTATCCAATGAAAACTTTCCTCAGCTATCCTCGGATTTGCTTGCTCAAGCGCTGCGATCGCTCGACGTTGATGCAACTCAATCAATACCTGAAGCACGTCTGGCTGCGTTTTCGCAGCCTCTAAGAGAAATCCTTCAACGCTTTGATCACTGAGTGAGAAGGAGTCAGAAATCAGGGTCTCAGTAGGAACAGCTTTGAGTTTTTGAAGGAGCTCTCCGAGTACGGGCTCAACGGCTACTTTCCCCCATTGGTTCGCAAGGTTCACAATCTCAATCGCTGCCTGCATCGGTTGCTCTTCGCGCACAATAGCTCGGGCGTAATCGGTAATAACTCCGCGAAGTCGAGATTGGAGTATGGCCTGTTGGGGTTCCGACTCCGCTCGAATAGCGTAGAGTCTTGCAACATCAACTTCGTCACTGCGTTCAATCGCTTCGATGCTTTTTACAAATTCAAAAAGTTGTTCGATTTTCTCTCGTGTCGAATCGCCCGTGGGAAGTAACTTCTGTGCGAGCAACAACAAGCCTTTCACCTCAGAGCTCTTCTTCTTTGCAAGAATTGTTTGGCCTCGTCGCAAGAGGGCTTCTGCGACGGTGGTCTCGTATCCGGGAAACGGTAGATCTTCGACTCGGGTAATCAGGGCTTGATCGGGTGTGCCCTCGACCGAAACAGCAATTGCATCTGCGAGCTCATCCAAGGAAAGCTCCCCATCTCTCGCGGCGGCTACCAAGGATTTTATCGAACGCTCTTCTGCTGAAAGTTTCGGCGGAAGCAGGAGAAATATGAGAGCGAGAACGGAGAGACTCAGAAAGA
>CAYGNZ010000047.1:0-518 GCA_964351345.1 uncultured Bdellovibrionales bacterium
CGTAGAAGATAAGAAGGAGAGGGATACTCTGAAATCTCGGTACTATCGATGAGTTCAGTTATCCTCTCACGAATACGAATCGCTATCTCGCGGTTCGCATAGAATATGCCGACATACTCAGCCACATTTAGTTCCGAATCTGGCGCATACTCTTTGGATATCGCTTGTACCTGTCGATTTTTATCGCTGTATAATTTTGTCGAGCCCTTCCGAGCTCGCTTGCCCTTGATGTCTTCAAAGGCTTCCTCTCTCTTGGCGTTAAGGAATTCAACTGAGGAATCTACGGCTAGAGAAAATGTTGATCGGTTCTCGAGAAGCGTTGAGATTAGTTCTGGACGAATAAACGTATCTCCATAACAAATAATTAGCTCATCATTCATCACTGTTCTTACCTCGTACAGACTCTCGAGCATACCGGTGGACGCATAAGCTCTATTAACCCAGTACGTGAGATTCAATGATTCAGTAGCGCGTTTTACTTGCTCAGATTCATAACCAAGAACAATGTGAATTTCCTC
>CAYGNZ010000047.1:569-13461 GCA_964351345.1 uncultured Bdellovibrionales bacterium
TGAGTCTCTAGGATGCTCGCTCCACCCGCTTCCAGTAAGCACTTTGGACAGTCACGGGTAATTGACCCCATCCGTGCCCCAATTCCAGCTGCTAAGATAATTGCCTTCATTGTGCCGATTGTTCTGTCAGAGGTTGATAGAATTTTGGGGGTGAGAGCATTGCTCCTAACTCACTGACCTTCACGACATAAACGTGCCCGAGAACCAAAAAGGCGAAGGCGGTGACAACTGCTAGGACCAGAACTAACGGTAAGCGCCATGAACTTTGCCAACGGACTATTTGATTCTGCGCAATGTACCCGAAAACTATCGCAAGAATCACGATCCCTATTGTCGAGAGCAGTAACGCTGAGTCCCATGAATTGAAAAAATATTGAAACTTCGTGCAGTCAGTAGTTGTTGAATCAACAAAGCCGTACGAACACTTCCCCTGGTAGTTCCAAAATACCGAGACGATAAGTAATTGAAGTAAGCTAACGCTGAGAAGAAACTGTGCTGCAGAGATAAGGAGAAGCTTGGCGATTTTCAGGGAACTAGTTTTCACCCCAATCCCTCAGATCAATCAGTAAGAGCAACACCGGGATAGCGGGCAGATTTACGCTAACTTTCGCCTAAGCCGCAGCCGTAAGTTTAGAAACCAGTGCTTCTAGGGCCAAAGAATATCCCTTTGTCCCAAACCCGCAAATAACACCGCTGGCAACCCGACTCACAAAGGAGTGATGCCGAAAATGTTCGCGCGCATGAACATTGGAAAGGTGTATCTCAACGCACGGAAGAGACGTGGCTCGCAAAGCGTCCATGATCGCAATACTCGTATGAGTATATGCCGCAGGATTGATGATTATACCTAAACACCCAGAAGCAGCCGCTTCTTGGATGAAGTTTACCAACTCGCCTTCCACATTGGACTGCTTACAAATCAAGGAATAGCCCAAAGCTTTAGCCTGAGCCCCGAGGGCTGTTTCGATATCCTTTAGGGTCTCCGAACCATAAATCTCTGGCTCTCTCGTTCCGAGAAGATTGAGGTTAGGACCATTGATTAGAGCGATTTGTTTAGTCATCTATCTCGTCAAATATCTCGTCAAACTCGGAATCGATATCAATTTCCGCCAATACATCTTCTTGCTCATCCTGAGCGTCCTCTTGAGCTGCGAGTCGTTCTTCGTGTTCCGAATCTGACTCATCCTCTGCCTGCTGAGATCGAGCAGCTGAGGAGGCTACAGAACTTGGCAGATACGGATGAGCGTATTCGCCGAAGGCATCGAGGAGTTTCTCAAGGGCGGGAGATTGTACATACTTTTTGAGCTCAATTAACTCACGAACACAGAACTCTCCTAAGCCGTCCTGGTAGTAAAGTTTCGCAAGCAGCAAGCGAGCAGCCCCGTGGCGTTGGTTCGCGGCCAAGCCTTTGACTAATACGTCTCTTGCCTCCGCCAGGCGTTCTTCATCGCGCAATAAGCATGCATACTCGTAGAACTCTTCCGCATCGGGTTTCTCAGATACGATCTCTTGAAGTTCAGCAAGTCGTTTAGAAGTATCGCTCAAAGTTGGACTAGTCCCAGCTAAATGCAGCCCTTAAAACAAGAAAGCCTACTCCTTCGGCCGAAAAACTCAATCGGACGAAGTGTAGGCTTTCTCAGGTTGAGTGTTAACTTACTCGTTTAGCAGTTATTTACGTTTCCGAAAGTAACTACCGCAGACTGAGTAAGAGTAAAGCTCGAACCGCTTCCTGTCGTTCCGCTCACAGAGAATGTCACATTCACTGTAGCATCAGCAGGAACAGCGATTCCAGTTCCAGCGAAGGACTTCGTTCCGCCGATAAAGTCGGTAAATGAACCAACCAGACCAACATTCGCTGAATTCGGCTGCACAACCAAGCCACCCATTTGTGTTGAGCTTACAACTCCCAATGAAGGAATGCTAAATGTGATGCTCTCAACAAACAGTCTGTCATCTCGGTCGTTGTCGATGGTGATAACATAGTTATCAAAACCGAAGTTTGGCTCTGGGTCAGTGAGGATTCCGTCGTTGTTACAGTCTGGGTCGAATACGGTATCGATTTGACCGTTACGAGACTCAGTTCCTGCAGGGTCAACAAAGAGGATTTCTACAACGGTTGCATCCTCTGCGGGCTCTTCCACAATCAGTCCACCACCAAGGTTACCACCAGCAGCGCCAGGGAAACCGTCAAAGCCTTCTGGAACATCACCAGTAATTAGGATGCTGATACGGTCAACCAAGTTAAAGCCTTCAGGTCCTCGGCACTCAAGCACGTAACTTCCAGGAGCCACACCACCAACAACACCACTCATCACCCCAGCTGCTCCTGTGCTTTCAAACGCGGTGCCACCACGGCTTGGCTCAAGAATCGCAATTCCCGACTCACTTTCACAAGCAATTCGAATAAAGGCTAGTGGTAGTCCGTTCGGGTCAACAGCCGTTACGGTAAACGGTGCTCTGTCGCCCACGCCAAGCGGACTTGAGACCGCGATTGTCAGCGTGCTACCAAAACCGCCATCGGCGACAAGCTGTCCCGAAACTTCCGCGGTCTCGGGCTCACCGTTGGTATTACCAGTGCCCTGACACCCGACGTAGGTCATTGCGACCAAAGCCGCTGCAATCACCCCTAGCAAAGTTTGTCCAAATTTGGATTTTAACATTTTTGCAATTCCTTAAAGCTCGCCTTTTTTTCAATCAGCACCGGTTCAAACAACCCGGCTGTTGTCAGCTATTCCTCTTAGTTACTGAATTTCGAAGTCGTCTGTTGCTACCGCACTTGAGACATTTCCAGTTGTTCCGCCGTCTTCACCGCCATTGTCACCGTCGGTTGTAAACGTTCCGCCAGTTCCTGGACCCTGATTAAACGTCGGTGGGTTCCCTTCTGCTACATCATAGAACTGAAGAACCTGACTCACAGGATTCGTTGTTATCGTGTCGCCGGCTTGAGTTATACCAGTCACTGAGCAGGTTGCATTCATTCTGAATGGCAACTGCGGCAATGAATTGATGTTGTTGTTCAGAAAGGAGAACAAGTCCGGACTTACGATTTCAAACACAAAGCATCCAAACTGAGCGAATCCCGGAGTTGCGCCGCCTTCAACGTTCGTTGGGGCAAGCACGATACCCGCAGGGTGTGCGTCGCTTGGGATAGCAATGCTGGAACCCGGCACGTCGTAATCGCAGTCGATTCTGGTTGCACGAAAGGTCTGCTGCGCAAGGTTATTGAGAATCCCCATTGAAGAGAATGTCCCTACACCTGATGCGGCAGGCGACAGAATCGGCGTACCAAACTGTTCGAAATCAGTGAACAGCGGTATGACCTTCGAAGATTCGAAGAGTTCACACGGGAAGGTTCCATCGTCATCTGGACCGAAAAAACCGACGTTGGTTACTGAGGTCCCTTGGTCGTTATTTGATGCACCACTTCCACAACCCACTCCGCTCACAAGCACCGCGAGCATCAGTCCCACGAGAATTAATGTCCTTGAAATTATCGACATTCTGTTGCCCTCCAAGCAAACAGCAGTAAGATTTCTCTTTACGTTCACTCTGTTTAACTTCCCATTTCTGGATTCTGATAACGCTTGAACGTTCTTTTCAGATCCAACATAACCAACTTCTGCACTCGCAGAAGATCTGGCCACTGTTCGTAAAATCATTCCACTTCATACGCTGCACAAACTGGTAAGAAGGCGAAAATTGCTGTCACTTCTTTAGAGACTACGTCCCAAATAAAAACTCAGAAAAACAAGTGCAAAACGTTACCGTAACTTTGCTTAGCGTAGTTGAAGTACATCCTCTTAAGATCCTGATGTTGGTTCTTACGTAGAGTGTTCTTCAACAAGCCGCACTATGTCTGCCGCAATTTCTTGCGGCGATTTTTTTGTAGTATCTATTTTGTGGTGCGCTAAATCGTAGAGACCTCTGCGCAGTTCCATCAACTTCGATACTTTCTCTTGTATCTCTTGCTCAGCGTTGCTTTGAGCAGAATCCGTCAGGAGCAAGGGGCGCTTTACTCCTAACCCTTTTGCGCTCTGTTCTTTCTCGTCTTCAAGCACTCGCTTCGCTGAGAGCTCTGCATCGATGAAGAGATGAATGAGCAAGCATGTTTCGCTTACTTCTTTTCTCGTTTCTTCATTGAGCAACGCTCCTCCGCCGAGGGACACGACATCACAATTCCCCTCAAGCGCGTGTTTCACTGCCTTTCGTTCAAGGCTGCGAAACTTTTTTTCGCCTTCTTCCCGTATCAAGTCTGTAATACTGCAACCTGCTTCCGCCTCAACTTCTTCGTCGACATCAACCCAGCTCCAAGAATACTGCTCTCGGAGTATACGCCCCACCGTCGTCTTGCCTGCCCCTGGAAAACCTATGAGAACTACTTTCTGTTTCACTGCCTTGCGTATTGAAGCCGCCCTTTCGAGCGGCTCAACTCGCGCCCTACATCAAGCTTGGGTCAAAACTTCCTTCAACAATGTGAGGAGTAATGAAGAAGATTAGCTCTTCGTCACTCTTATCGATGAAGCTCCGTCTGAAGAGCACTCCAAGGAATGGAATATCCTTCAAGAACGGTACGCCTTGCACCTGGTCAGTGTCTTCGATTCGGTAGATTCCACCGAGAGCAAATGTCTGACCGCTCTTCACGAGTATTGTTGAGGTCGCTTCTCGCTCGAGAGTTGAGGGGATGTTATCCACAACAGTCGAACCGAAGGTGCTGGAGCGAGCGACCACATCCATCAAGACATAGTAGTCAGGAGATGCTTGTGGAGTAACAGTCAGCTCGATACCTACATCGATTTCTTCAAACGCTGTTCGTCCACCACCGCTTGCACTCGCGCCCGAACCAGTCGCGATTGAAGTTCCAGAATCTGGGAGCCTTACACGAACTGTTTCAACACTTTTGATTTCAGCAGTTTTGTTGTTCACCGTAGCGACCTGCGGACGGCTAATCACTTTCACTTTACCTTCTGTCTCAAGAGCTGAGAGACGAGCGGCAAGAGAACGACTACCATCGGCTGAGTCGAAGATTGCGCTAATCGCACTTCCGGCAGCGTCAGTAAGAACCGCGGGGAAGTTCACTGCTTGTAGTCCAGCGTCTCCACCGTCAGCTCCACCACCTACCGCGATGCTGTTTGGAAAGTTGTTTCCAGTAGCGTTTCCGAACTCTGGGCCTTCGTTATAAGTGAAGTTCCACTGAAAACCGAGGTCACGAAGAATGTTTCGCTGTCCTTCGATAATCTGAGTTTCGAGCAAGACCTGAGGTGTTCTGAGGTCAAGACGCTTGATGAGCTCCAGTGATTGCTCATGTCCTTTCTTGATGTCTTTGACGATGAGCTGATTGGTTCGCTCATCTTCAACAACAGAACCTCTTTCTGAAAGAACAGTTGCAACTTGCTCAACAAGCTCACCAACTCGGGCGTAGCTTACTCGCACATACTGAACAGTAAGGTCTTCGAGATTCTCAGCGGCTTGCTTTGCTTCTCGTAGAGCCTCTCGTTCTTGACGAAGCTTATCGACCGGAGCAATTCGAATCACGTTACCTTCAGTAACTTGATCAAGACCGTTGGTCTTAAGAATTACATCAAGCGCTTGGTCCCAAGGTACGTCAATGAGACGAAGGGTAACTTTCCCGCTCACGTCATCGCTTGCGATGATGTTGAGGTTAGAAACTTCAGCAATAATTCTTAGCGCGTTGTCGATGTCAGTATCTTGCAAGTCGAGAGAAATGAGTCGACCTGTGTAGATTTTAGAACCATCGGCAGAACGAATTCCTGTTGGGTTTCGTCGTGCAGCAGTTTCGTCTTCTGGTCCATCACCTTCGGTCGCTTCCAACTGGGCACGAGCACTTGGGTTCTGGGCAATTTTCATTGCAGACGCTTTGACAACAATTTCGTTTCCACGAGGGAAGGCTTCAAGAGTAACCGCCTCGTCGACAAACATCCGAACGAGAGTGGTTTCACCATTAGCAACTGCTCGGGCAGAACGAATTCCTGGAAAGCTCTTTGGAGCAATCTGAGGAACGGTAGTTCTTGAAGCTGCTTCAACACCAGGAAGTGTAAGAACATACTCGCTTGGAGCTGTTCTTCTCATTTCAAACGCTGCGCTGTCGCTTAGGTTAATGAGAACTTCACCCGCGTCATCAGCGGTTTTCTCAAAATTAAGTGACTCAAGAGTAATGTCTCCAGAAGCAACTTCGACTGGCTCCACAACTTCGATTGGCGCTTGAGCAACTTCTTCTTCAGCGATGACCGCTTCTTCATCCATCTCTGCCATTTCTGCGGCAGGGATTTCTTCAACTGCAGGAGCAATCTCTTCTTGAGGCAAGGCCGCAATGACTTCCGCAGGCGCTTGAGCTTCTACAGAGTCAGCCGAGGCTGCAAGCACTGCAGGAGTGTCGAGAAATGTAACGATGAGTTGTCCGTTTGCGGTGTCGATTACGTGGTCAAGCTCTTCAGGATTTGTTGCATCCTTAAGGTCAAACACGTAACGAGTGCGATCTTGATGCGCACCTACACGAACTGAGCTGAGGAACTTGTCATCAGTGATGGGGATTTCAGAATTCGTCGAATTCGTGTCTCCCAACACATCGATTACCAGTCGTGCGGGCTCTGCGAGCATCATCACATCAACAACAGGCTCAGCCGAGCCAGTTGCGACGTTCAGGCGGGTAAAACCCGTTCCGCGTTGCATGGCAATCTCAGCGCTTCCTGCAGGAGTGAGGTCTTTGGTTTCTGAGACCTCTAAGTTCTCCATGCTGCGAGAGATCATTGCATCGGCGTCTGTCCCAGTCGCCTCAGCCATCTCTCCGCTGTCCCCATACATCGATCCGCCGATAGCTGAATCGCCAGTCATGGCCTCGTTTGATACTGGCGCATCGTCTGCAGACGGTGCCGGCGCTAGAGCGCAACTCGCAAGAGTAACTGCCGCTGCTACCAGAATCACGTAACGAAGAGCTTTGCTACGCACGCTCATGAAGTCTCTCCTTAGCCTCAAAATCGTCATTAATTGAGCATAAATTTGTAACTATTCTGCGACCCATCCGTCACAAACATAGTTCGGTAAATCAAAGTGCTGGAATTCATCCTTAAGCTTTGTCGTTAAAACTAAAACGTAAAGATGGAATTCCGAGAAAAAACGCTTCTTCTTTAAAACCCACTTTCTTAAAAAACCCAAACACCAAAAAACAATGCAGATGCTCGCGAATGAAATCCCCTTATCCAGCGCCTTTTTCTGCGTAACTGCGCAGCAGAGATTTTGGAACTGAATTAAGCGAGAGCATTACATCTCGTTTTCGCTTATCTGGGGATCGTCTTCTAAACTCTAAAATAATTCGTTGAGTAAACTCTCACCCGCCTGCCGAAACTACACCGCTAAGAATTCGCAGTACACATGGCAGACTATGACGGTAATAGCTCGAAGCTAAGAGTCCGTAAAGATAAAAAATCACTGATATCAACTTCTTTTTACTTTTAGCTTTGGGGGTTTAGCTTGATCTTTGATAGTTCAAGTCGCAAATAGAACACACCGTAGTGGATTTACGACTTGCAAACACAAGATATTGTGCTTTTCGCGCTTCTGCGCGGCGAGGCTTAGCTTGGTTTAGTGCACGAGGAACTTGCTGCCTATGCAGAACGTAGAAATTTTCTCCTAAAACAAGAAGAAAAATTTATTTTCTGCGGCGTTTTTTCTTCTTCTTGTCCTGCAAATTCGGTCGCTCACTTTCATCAAGAAAGCGAAATGACGTTGCAGTTGCCGAAGTTTTTAGCCGCATTGTCTCTTCATCTAGGACAGGATTGCTGATGGCGAACTGATCCATGTTCACAATTCGCTTAAGACGCCCTACTTCATCAAAAAAAGTAGCAACTTGATGATAATTCCCGGTTACTTCAATCGCGACCGGCACTTCGGCGTAAAAATCCTTAAGCTGCTCAGGTTGCGGCTCAAAGAGTTTAATATCTAGACCGGCATCTCGTGCCCGGTCTGAGATTCTAGAGAGAAGAAGGTCGATTTCTTTCTTATCCGGTAGTTCACGAAGGGCTTTTTTGAGTTCCACATCGAGCTTTTCTACCTCACGCTCAAACTTTGGCAGGTTGGCAGCAATTCCACTCTTCTGCGCTATCTCGAGCTCCAAGGCAGAAATTGCTTCCGTATGCTCCTCAAGAGCAAGACCGAGGTCTGCGTAAAAAAGAAAATAGTATCCCCCAAGAATCGCGGCAACGGTGGCACCAAGGATGCCGAGGCGATAATGGGAGGGAAGTTCAAATATTGCTTCAAGTCTTTCGTTCACTTGTTACCTATCAGTTCTTGGGTCGAGTCCTGTTACTATTAAACTTCACTCTTTTCTTTCTTCTCTTTCTCGTCTTGCTCTTTCTTCAGCTTGTCTTTGGTTTGCTTAAGTTCCAGTAAGCTGGAGAGCTTTGCCGAAAGAGAAAACTGCTGGAGCTTCACTCCGTCGCGGATATATTGCGCGGACCTCATCAGATCCACTTGATGGAAGAAATCTGACTTCTCTAGGTTCGCCATGAAGCGCGACACGGTTTGGTTGTCTAAGGCCACACCGGAGAACTCCACGACACTTCCTTTTTGCGTAACACTTTTGAGCCACGCTCGTTCGGGCACTGCTTCGGTAAGATCCGCGAGCACGCGAACCGGACCCTGCTTCTTCGCTTTCAAACGTGAAATGGTATTGAGCTTCTCCTCTTGGAGCTTTCGCATCTTTTCAAGCTCATCAACCTTTTTCGTCTTCTTACGAAGCTTTGCCAGTCGAACATCAAGAATAGACTTTTGGCTCTCGAGGTACTCAAGCTCAGAGGTTTCAGTCGTATGCACCGCCCCGCAGACGAGCAGGCAGAGCACGACGACTGCGCCAAAGCCGATCGTTTGCAGCGCGTAGAGTGCGGTATTGTCCTTCTTCTCACCAAGAAGATTAATATGGATCATTGTTCAACCCTCTTCTTTGCATGTTCCTTATCGCCGAAACGCCGAGTCGCAAGACCGACACTCACGCTCATGGCAAATTTCATTTCATCAAGAAATTCTTCATCGAAGTTCTCTGACCACGCTACTTCACGGAAAGGCTCGATAAGCTTACATTCTAAACCTGTACGCGAGGCGAGTTCTTCAATCAGACCCGCCGACTGTGCCGCTCCTCCGCAAAGGTAGATTGCTTCAATACTATTTTCTGTTGCCGCGGCGTTCCAAAAGAAGCCGAGCTGACGATGAAGCTCCGAAGCAATATGCTCGGTGGTTCTATCGAGCGTTTCATGAACAACGTTTTGATCAAAACCATTCACCTCGCCGCCCATTTTTAACTGTTCCGCTTGCACAGGTTCCATGCCCAGGGTTTCAACGAGCGCATCGGTATAGAGCCGTCCACCGACACCCACATCTCCAGTAAACATCGACTCACCGTTATGCATGATGCTGACACTTGAGTACCGTGCACCGATATTGATCAAGGCTACTGTTTTTTCCGCCTCGTCCGCGTAGTTCAGCGCAAACATATTCTCGAGCGCAAAGTAATCAACATCCGCGATTGCCGGAGTCAGACCCGCTTGCTCAATTGCCGCGATGTAGCTCGCGACGATTTCATTCTTTACTGCAACAAGCAGCACATCCATTGTTGAGCCGTTGTTACTCAGCACTTGGTAGTCAAGGTAGACTGCGTCAATACTATGAGGAATGTAGTTACTTGCTTCAAAAGCTATGTTGGTATCGAGATCTTTGAGATCGGTCTGGGCGATGGTGATTTTCTTGGTAAATACCGCCGGCCCTGGAATACAGAGCGTGGCACGAGTTTCTTGAATTTCGTTGGACTCAAGAATCGACCGAATGCTTGCTGCAATTTGGTCCGGCTTGGTGATCGCATTGTTACTGATTGAATTGGCAGGGGTTGCGGCAACGCCCGCTCGCAGAAGCTTCGGCTTCTCCTCAGAGGTATCGAGCGTCATGATTTTAATTGCGCTTGTACCTATATCAATGCTGACGAAGGGCTCTGTGTCAGTTTTCCCTAAGAGCGAATCGAAAAATCCCTTACCCATATTGTGCCTCAGAAGACGGAGAAAAAAATAAGCGGGGCGAAGCTGCCCAAGCCCAGCAATAAACGACTAGTTCTGTCAGATACAACTAGACGCCCTATACATTCTTCTTATCGGAAAGTTAGAGTAAAACTTGCGAGTTTCGTGGAGGTTTTCCTAAAAGAATTTCCTAGCTACTCCACAAAAAACCTAAGGATTCTGGAACTTTTTCCTTAATTCAGGCGATAATACTTCTTCACAAATCTACTTTAAGTTCGAGAAATTGTAATGATTACGGAGAAAAGAAGGAGTCCGATTGACGAAATCCAGCGCTAAATCGACTGAGACGCCGGAATTCAGCGTACAATCCTCGGCGGAAGCTAGTACCGCGGTGCGGGTGCTGCTTGGCGGCGTGCCCATGCCACTGTCCTATTCTCTTAAACCTGAGCAATCCGCGGTGACTGTGGGAGATGAGGTTACGGTTGAAATCGGACGAAGACGGGCAACAGGCTGGGTTATAGAGAAAATAAGTCTCGAACAGGCCATTGCGGATCTTCCCGGCAGAGCGAAACGCAAAGACTCTCAGCTAGGATTTTTTTCATCCTCGGGTTCTGATCAAAGATTAAAACCCGTCAAAGACTCAGCGCCTGCTTTTTTAGCGGAACAGCTAGAGCTTTTTCAATGGATGGCGGAGTACTACGGCGTCTCGCTTACCGAAGTAATTGAAAACGCACTTCCTCGGCGTGCAGCTTCTCGGAAAATTCTTTGCGCGCTACCCTCTTCAAAACTGTTTGCCACATTAGAAGAAGAGCCAACGCTGTTTGAGTCTCTTATTCGCAAAGCTCCGACCCAGGCAAAACTCCTGGCCTACCTCGCAGAGTGCAGTACGCCAACGAGTATTAAAGAACTCAGCACAATTGCAAAAAATCCTCTTCCTGCTCTCCGTAGCTTGGAACAAAAAGGTCTTGTCGAGATCAGCGACACTTCGCATCAGGCGGTGCTGACGCAATCAAAAGACAGTAGCGAGGGAGTGTTTGCAAGTGAGCGTCCAGCAAAACTTACTGATGGGCAAACTGCTGCACTAAAGAAAGTGCATGCCGCAATCGAAGCAGACAAATTCAGCCCGTTCTTACTCTTTGGTGTTACAGGAAGCGGCAAAACCGAAGTGTATCTTCAAGCAATTGAGGCCGTGCTTGCCAAATCACAGAGCGCGCTGATTATTGTTCCAGAAATCTCTCTCACGCCACAATTCTTAGACCAATTCAAAGCGCGACTAAATGTGCCTATCGCCTTACTTCATTCTCAAGTAGGGGCAGGAGCAAGATGGGATGCCTGGCAATCGCTTCTTGATGGCTCCGTGCGAGTCGCCATCGGGGCGCGCTCGGGAATATTTGCACCACTAAGTAACTTGGGCTTGATCATTGTCGATGAAGAGCACGAGAGTTCCTACAAACAGTCAGAAGGATTTCGCTATCATGCCCGAGATGTGGCGGTGATGCGGGCAAAATTCTCAAACTGTCCAATACTTCTTGGCTCGGCAACACCAAGCTTAGAGAGCTTAGTCAACGTGCAAAAGAAACGTTACCGTGTGCTTGAGCTTCCTGAACGAGCAAGCCCCCGCGCAGTGCCAGTCCCAGAGCTAATTGATGTCAGAAGGATTAAGAAAAAAGATATGCCTTCTGAAAACATCACGCCTGCGCTGCATACAGCAATCGAAGAGACACTCGCTCAAAAATCGCAAGTTGTGATTATGTACAACCGTCGCGGCTTTGCCAGCTACCTCCAGTGCGAAACCTGTAGCGAAGTGATTAGCTGTCCTGATTGCTCTGTGCCGCTGACGTATCATAAATCAAAACACCAACTACTCTGCCACTACTGCGGAATATCAAAAACTCCACCCTCGCATTGCCCAGAATGTAGAAATCCTCATACCTCTCGCGTTGAACTTGATGCCAGCGGCAAACCGCTAGAGCGAGAAAAGGTTACGGACAAAATCGGCGCACTTGAGCATCGCGGTTCCGGCACAGAAAAAGTTGTCGATGAGCTACACGAACTCTTTCCGCAAGCGCGTATTATTCGCATGGATAGAGATACTGTCGGGACCAAAGGCGCGTATCGTAGCATTCTAAGCAGCATGCGAAGCGGAGAAGCAGATATCCTTGTCGGCACCCAAATGATTGCCAAGGGCCATGATTTACCCGGTGTCACCCTGGTCGGCGTAATTGATGCCGACGTCGGTCTGCATTTACCGGATTTTCGCTCAAGCGAGAAAGTATATCAGCTCATTACCCAAGCCTCCGGTCGCGCCGGACGAGGGGCGGAAGCAGGAAGAGTCTTAGTACAAACTCGCGAACCCGAGCACCCCACCTTAGTCGCCACGGTCTCCGGACGTTTTAAAGCATTTGCGCGATACGAGTTGGAGTATCGCGAGAAATTATTTTATCCCCCCGTTGGACGTTTACTCCGTTTACTAATCTCCAGTCCCGATCTCGGGGAAGCCAACCGCGGAGCAGAAATGGTACGGACAATCTGCCGCGAGGCACTAAAAGAGATTACAAATAAAAGCGAAAAGAGTATCGAAGTAAGCCTCCTCGGCCCCGCCCTTGCGCCCTACGAACGTTTGCGGGGTCGACATCGTTTGCATATTTTAGTCAAAGCCCCTTCAGCGAAAATTATCTCCCAACTCGCCGGAGCGTTGAATGCGTGGAAGTCGAGTATAAAAGGGTTTGAGGATTTGAGGTTGAGTGTGGATGTGGATCCTGGGGATTTGCTTTAGGGGAGCGAAGCGAAGCTAAAGTCTGTTCCTGTTCCTTAGCCTGTTACTGTTCCTGTGACTGAATCTGTGACTGTCCCTTGGTCTTGGTCTTAAACTTTTCCCT
>CAYGNZ010000048.1:0-2937 GCA_964351345.1 uncultured Bdellovibrionales bacterium
GCTGAAGTCGCAGTGTGCTTCGATGTCGGACTCCCAGAGGCCAAAATCGAGGACATTATTGCCGCGATTTATCAGCTCCAATCGAAACATCCTAATCTCCATCTCTACGTCTTGCAGATTGACGCGGGAACCGGATTTGACGGCGGCTACGCGGAGCAACTTCAGAAAAAAGTCGAGTCACTTCATCTGGATAACTATATCCACTTTGTCGAGGACAAAGCCGGAGCATCTATCCTATCCCAGTATGTTGCCGCTGCTGACGTTGCAATTGTCAGCGCCACAAGACCTCAGCAAGAGATGCGGGAAGCGCTGGGAGTTGTGCTTGAACACTCCGTTCCTCTCATTGCAGTGGGAGAGATGCAGCTCTCAGATCTTGAGCCACTAGCTCTTACCACGGGCGTGAGAAATTCAATCGAGCGTGCGATCGGAAATGTCTTGCAACAACCCGAACTTGCCCTCGCTCTCCGAGAGGCAAGTGCGGTCTACGCGCAGGCAAACTCGGGTAAAATCGTTAGCGAACTATTTGCCCAAGTGTATGAAGCCATTCAGGAGAAGTCATTCGCGGTACGGGAGACTCCTGAAGCACCGATTGAACCTTCTGAGACAAGCCAGCCTGAAGCTTTTGGGAAAGCCCCAGCAGTGATTTCTTCGAAGTTACGCATCCTGATGCTCAATCGCAGCAATGCCTTGAGCCATCGTGGTGGCGATACGGTGGTGATGGAGCGAGTGACAAAGGGATTAATGGCACTGGGACATCACGTTGATGTTGATGTCGAAGGCAAGAGAAATCCCGCAGATTACGACATCGCTCATCTTTACAATTTTGCAATTCGAGAAGCGACTGAGCAAATGGCTCGGCGTTGTGTCGCGGCAAAAACTCCGTACGTGGTGACCACCATGTATGAAGATTGGCCAAAATTCTATAACCAAATGGCGAATCACTATTTCGCACTCAAGGCATATGGTGAATTGGGTCAGCCCAAGGAAAACTGGGCAGAGCTTTCAGCAGCCGCGAAAAACGTTGAACCAGCGCCTGCATGGGATAACTCCTGGACTGCAAATCACTCTGCAGCTTTGATTGCAACCGGTGCCTACGAGGCTGAGTCCCTCCGACGAGATTATCCCCAAACTCCTCTCGTAGAGGTCTACCGCTGTGGACATGAAGTCTCTGAATGGGATGGTGGCGGAGATCTGTTTCGCAAAGAGACAGGAATTGAAGATTTCGTACTTTGCGTGGGTAGGCTCGAGTGGCGAAAAAACCAACTGATGCTGCTCAAGGCGTTAGAGGATAGTGATATTACCGTGGTCTTTGCGACGGGAGGATTCACCTATCAGCCTGAGTATGAGGAAGTCTGCCGGAAGTTTAAGCGCAAGGGCAAAACGGTTTACTTGGGTCGGCTTGATGCAAATGTTCTTGCCAGCGCGTTCTGCGCAGCACGGGTGCATGTGCTGCCAAGTTGGTTTGAGCTTCCTGGGCTTGTTTCTTTAGAAGCCGCTCATTATGAGACAAACGTTGTGGTCACCGACTACGGAACCGCAAGAGATTACCTACAAGAGAAAGCATACTACTGCGCTCCAGATGATGATGAGAGCATTCTCAATGCAGTGACCGCTGCATACTATGCTCCGAGTAAGCAGGGGCTTCGTGAGCAAGTGGCCCAGTTTACTTGGGAGAGAGCTGCTGAGAGAAATCTCGAAATCTACCAAAAAGCTCTTGGTCAGGAAGTAGTTGCAAGCCCGCGTCCGCTGGGAGAACCAACGCAAGCGCCCGCAGTGCAAACTGCTGAGGCGAAACCCGCGGTGTCGTTTTCCGATTCGCTTCGTGATGCAAATGCGCAGTCAAATGAAGCGAAAGAACGTGTGGTAAAAATTCCTGAGGTGGTAGGCAGCGAACCGTCTCCAAAAGATCAAGAAGAGTTAGCCTTGCAAGCCTGTGTTCGAGGTGATGAGCATCTTCTTGCTGGAGAGCATCAAGAAGCGCTTCGATGTTACGAAGAGGCGCAAAAAATAGATCCGAAGAACGCTAGAGTCTTCCGCAGTCAAGCGGTGGTGCGCCTTACCTTAGAACAGCATGATGAAGCCGAGCCATTTTTTCGCTCAGCGCTTCGTCAAGATCCACGCGACGTAAAATCACTGATTGGTCTTGGCGCCGTGCAGTGGGCTCGCCAAGAAAAGCAAGAAGCATTTGAACTCTACCTCCGGGCCGCTGAAATTGACCCGACCAATGTCTCGTGCGTGTTGTATCTTGTGAACGCGGCATACGAACTCAATAAACTCGACGATCTCGAACAAGCGCTGCGGAAGTTTCTGCAAGTCGATAAAGAGAACGTCAATATCCAATACTGTCTTGCGGGTTGCTACTTCCGACAAGAAAAATACGCGCGTTCAGAGGGTATTCTTGAGCGAATATTACAGGTCAATCCTTCACATGAGGAAGCCGTGGAACTACGGGAAGAAATTCGAAAACGTCGCGGGGAACCGAAGCAATTCGAGGAGCCGCCGGGCTTACGTATTCCAGAAAATGCGCAAATCGTAAAATTTGAAGCCGCAGAGCCGGAAGAAGTGACTCTGCCGAGCGCATCATCTCTCGGCGCGCGCGTTACTCAGCTTGAAGAGATGAAGCGACGCAAAGACTATGAGGGAGTAATTCGACTTGGTCGCACGCTCCTTGAAGAGAAAGATCTCACCACCTCGCAAACTGCGTTAACAAAAATTCTCATCGGAGAATGTTTGGCTAATACCGGTGAGTATACGCGTGCGGATAGTGAATTTGCTGCCGCGCTAGGAGATCGTACCTATGCGCACCGAGCCCTAAACGGCCGAGCAGCGCTTGCGGCCTCTTTTGAGCAGTGGGAAGAAGCCGAGAAGCTCTTTAACGAGTCCCTTGAGCGAAAAGCTGATTTTGATCCGGCGATTGCAGGTCTCGGAATCGTGGCG
>CAYGNZ010000048.1:2947-13336 GCA_964351345.1 uncultured Bdellovibrionales bacterium
AGGAAGCATGGGACTTCTTCGCCAAAGCTCTTGAGATGAACTGTGAGAATATGCAAGCGATTCACGGGCTTGTGCAGCTTTCATACTCGCTCAACCGATTTGCAGAATCAGAAGCGGCGCTGAGAGCATATCTTGATATTCATCCCGTTGATTTGACCATGCTCTACACCTACGCGGGCTGTCTTTTTGCCCAGGGTAGAAAAGATGAAGCGGAAGAACAGTGCCGCACGATTCTCATCTTCGACCAGCAGCATGAGCTCGCGTTGGAGCTCTTGGCAAAGATTGAGACCGACGATGGGCGGCGAGCCTCTGTAGGTGCGTAATACGCTCGCAATTTCCTCTCGCGTCGTTTGAATACTGAAGTGAGAAGAGCGTGCCATGTCTCAAGTCAAAAAATCCCTATCAATTCTCCTACTCAACCAAGCCTGGCTTGCTCCCGAACTACGCGCTCTTGGTCACACGGTGGTCACCGCTGGATGGGTAAATCAATCCTTTGACGTACTCTTTTCCCGAGGGGATCACATCGATTCTGTGCTTGAAAAAGCATCTGCAATCGCGGTTCCTGACCGAGTGGTCTATTTTGATGATAGCACGACTATCACGCTTTCTGGTCTGGATACGATTGAGATTCCTTGCCTTTTCTATTCTGTTGATGCGCACCATCATGCAAGTTGGCATGCCGCCTTCTCGGCGATGTTCTGCAAAACGCTCGTTGCACAAAAGGACTACATTCCTCAGTATTCAAACTTCAGTGAAGATATTGACTGGCTCCCACTTTGGGCTCCCCGAAGAAAAGGTCCTGCCGCAACAAAAGATATTGATGTCTGTTTTCGCGGGACTCTTGACCGAACCTTGCATCCAAAACGGGCAGATTTTTTTGACACACTCAGAGCGCTAATCGATATTGACGCGCAAAAAGGCCCCTACTACGAAGCATACCCGCGCGCAAAAATCGTCGTGAACCAAACAGTTGATGGTGACCTAAACTTTCGAGTTTTTGAAGCACTTGAGAGCGGTGCGCTGCTCATTACGCCAAAAATACAAAACGGTTTGGAAGAATTATTCACTCCCGGCCGTGATTATGTTGAGTATGAAGAAGGCAATGCCGAGGAGCTTGCAAGATTGTGCAAAAAGTATCTCGCCGATGAGCCAGCGAGGCTAGATATTGCGCAATCAGGTCATCAAAAGGCTCTTGAAAAACATACGGCGGTTGCAAGAGCGGCCGATCTTGCTCAACACCTTGAGTCCCTGGCCTACCGTCAGAATGCAAAGAAGTATTTAGGCTCAGCGAATACGTATCTCTATGCCTGTCTCAATGGAGTGCTCTCAAGAGAAAGTTTAGAAGAAATTTCTCCCGCTGCAGTTGAACACGTCTACCTTCGCGAAGCGGTGCGCTGCATTAAGCTCAGCTTTGAGCACGGAGAGGGTTTTGAGAGCGCATCTGAAGTATGCATTCTCAACATTATGCTTCTGAGCAAGAAACTCTCAAGAGAAAATGTAGGGCTTGAGATGCTACGAGAGGCCATTCGCCACCATCCAGATAAAGTGTTGCTCCGCTTGATGGAAATCGAGGCCTTGACTGACTTAGGGCAGAAGGATCAAGCACGGAATCGAGCGAGAGAGATATCGGAAGCCCCCGATGAGCTACTCGATTATGCTATTGATACGGTGGCAAAAGCGCATGCGAGCGTTTGGGCGACCATGCAGCAGCAACGAAACTAATCGTTTCTCGATAAGGCAAAAAGCTGATTCGAGATCACCAGAAGGGCAGGGATAGTTATCTGCCGATTATTGAAGTCTTGTATGCTGCCACGATAACGATTAACGGTTTCTTTCCTCTCTTCTAGAAACTCCTTCATCGCGGCCTCACTCGCCTGACCTTTTTGTTCAACAATCGCTTTGGTCAGTTTTGCAACACTGCGACGAACATCGGCTGAAATGGTTCGTAGTGCGAGAGCCTCCCAACGATCATTCGGTTCAATGTCATTCGCCTGTTCCAGAAGCTGGCGGACTTGTAAGGCAATGGCGAGTCTCGAATAGAGATGTGCAACGGGAATTACTTCGGTGGTAATAGCCGTCGCGATGTTTACGATATCAAGATAGGCCGTTGCATAGGATACCGAGCTTACCGCGACGGCGAGCTTCTCTGGCACATCGTGCGAGATGAGCTGACGAGTGGCCTCGAGGAATCGATTCTTTTCATGCTCAGTGATTAGTGACTCGGTCTCGCCGATCAGTCGTCGAAATGGCTCTGAATACTTCTCTACTACCTCAAGCAAGGTGAGGTTAGGATTTCGGTGCTCAAGAAACCAACGCGTCATGCTGTCGATTGCAGTTTGAATCCGAAGTAAGGTCAGCAAGTGGGTTCGCGTGGCGTTTGCTCGGTCAATTATTGAGAGCTGCTCACTTATTTCATTTGCGGACAGTATCGCGTCCGCTGCCAAAAATCCTCGAATAATTTCTGTTTTTGGAGATCCTGTCTCTTCAGCACTTCGGTAGACGAAGCTTCCGCCCATACGTTCTACCAAGACGTTTGCCACTTGCGTTGCGATTATTTCTCGACGAAGGGGGTGGCGCGCGACGTCTTTTGAAAATCGCTCCGCGATAGTCTTAGGAAAATACGCGTAGAGATACTGCTGGAGAAATGGCTCTTCTGGTAAGCTTGATTCCAAAATCGTCTGGTAGAGCGACATTTTGGTAAAGGCAATCAGAACGGCAAGTTCGGGTCGAGTAAGCCCCGCCTTCATCGAGGTTCGCTTCTGAAGGGTTTCGTCGTCTGGAAGGAACTCCTTTTCCCGGTCGAGTAAACCCTCAGCTTCAAGCGAGTCGATGAGCCCACGGTAGTAGCCGATATTAATCCGACTACGTCGCACGGCAAGACTCAGTCCCTTGGTTTGAGTGCGATTGCGACTGACGACCTTCTCACAGGCTTCGTTCACACAAGACATAAGCAAGTCGTTTCGTTCCTCAAGGCTGAGCTCTCCTCGGCGGACCGGTTCACGAAGCAAGATCTTCATGTTTACTTCAAGGTCGGATAAATCCACCCCACCAGAGTTATCCACGGCATCCGTGTTACAACGTCCGCCAATGCGCGAATATTCAATTCGTGCAAGTTGGGTGAGACCGAGATTACCTCCCTCACCAATTACGCGTACCCGGAGTTCACGAGCGTCGCATCGTACATCGTCATTTGCGCGGTCTCCTACATCAAGATGCGTCTCCTCATACGCTTTTACGTAGGTTCCAATACCGCCATTCCAGAGTAGATCAGCCGGTGAGCAAAGAATTGCTTTGACAAGTTCTTCACCGGACAACGAGGAGGCAGTACCACCGAGTGCAGTCTGTGCTTCTTCAGAAAGTTCAATTTCTTTAAGAGTTCGTTCGTAGACCCCACCTCCTTTACTAATCAGCGAGGGGTCGTAGTCATTCCAACCTGAACGAGGTAGCTCGAAGAGGCGCTGTCGTTCTTTAAAAGAAGTCTCTGGGTCTGGATTGGGATCGAGAAAGATATGCTTGTGATTAAACGCAGCAAGGAGCTTGGCATTTTTGCTCAGCAGCAAGCCGTTGCCGAATACATCTCCCGACATATCACCAATACCCACCACGCTAAATGTTTGCGTGTCGATATCAATACCGATTTCCCGAAAGTGTCGACAGACCGCCTCCCACGCACCTCGAGCGGTAATGCCGTATTTTTTATGGTCATAGCCCGCGCTTCCTCCAGACGCAAAAGCATCACCAAGCCAGAAATCAAACTCTTTTTCCGCAATGGAGTTGGCCACATCGCTAAACGTTGCCGTGCCTCTATCCGCGGCAACCACAAAATAGGGGTCGGGCTCGTCATAGACCACGCAACGTCGTGGGGGAATAATCTGATCATCTTTGCGATTGTCAGTTACCTCTAGAAGCGAGCGAATAAAAATCCGGTAGCATCGCTCAACCTCCTCCCGGATCGCATTCGCTTCAGTGGGCAAGTTCTTAACCACAAAGCCACCCTTTGCGCCCACGGGGATGATGATGGAATTCTTCACCATCTGCGTTTTCATCAGGCCAAGAACTTCTGTGCGGTAGTCATCCGCACGCTCACTCCAACGCAAACCTCCACGCGCGACCAGTCCGCCACGTAAATGCACCCCTTCGAGTTCTGGGCTGCTGACAAAAATCTCATACAGCGGACGCGGAGCCGGCATTTTCGCAATTTTCTTACAATCTATCTTTAAGGCGATGGGTTGGGTGGCCTCATGCTGAAATGCATTGGTGCGTAGTGTTGCAGCGATTACATCCAGTAGTGAATGAAGCGCACGGTCGTGAGTGATTTGAGAGACGTCTTTGAGCGCTTTCCGGTACGCTTTGGCAATCTTTTCTAGTTCCTGCTTTCTCTGTTCTCGTTGATCCTGGAAAGCATCCGGATCGAACTTCGTATCAAAGTAGCGAATGAGCAAATCAGCAAGTTCCGGATTTTTTACCAGGGCATCATTGAGTGTGCTCTGGGAAGCCGTGGCCTTAATTTGCCAAAGGTATTGCACAAGTGCACGAAGGATTGCGATCTTTGGACAGCTAAGTCCCGGAGAGATTAAAAGCTGATTAAGACTGTCATTCTCGGCGTGGCCTTGTAGTACTTGCCGCAAGCCAGGGAGTAACACTTCGGAAACTCGTTCTTCTTCAAGCGCAGCGTCGCTTGGTGGAAGAACAAAGAAATCATAAATTGCGGCCCAAACCGAGCCCTCCGTCGCGACAGGAGTTGCGGTTTCGCTCACAATACTGAAGCCGAGATTTTCTAAAAACGGCAGGATGGCACTCAGGGTCAGGCTTTCTCCACGTTTGTATAGCCGAAGGCGGTACAGTCCCTCTTCGCCAGGAATTGGCGCAGGGTTAATGCTGAGATCGAGGGGAGAGTCGACAGAAAGCGGTTCGAGCTTTTCAATGTCGATTACTGCCGCTTCTGGAGTATTACTTGCCTTATACGCTTCAGAAAATGCCTTAGTATAAAACGAGAGCAGATTGTGTTCACTGGTGTCGTTACTTCTCACTCGTAGCGCGCGAGCAAGCTTATCATCCCAACTCATCGTCAGTTCGCTGATGGTCTGCTCGAGTGCAGCCATATCTGGTCGAATCGCCTCTCGGCTATGGTTGGGTACGAGCAAGCGAATTGCGACGAGAGGATAATCGGTCACAGAAATCTGAGACTCGGCGGTGCCTGGCTCCGCTCGAAGCTCTTTTTCTATCAGCTCCTTAATCACATTGCGCGCACTACCCGAGAAGCGATCCCGTGGGAGCACGATACTGACATTGAAGAAGCGCTGGAAATGATCAAGTGAAATACGGATACGAGTTTCGTTCCGTCGTTGTAAGTCGAAGACGAGGTAGATCTCCTCACGAAGCGCATCCGCGTTTAATCGAAGCAGATCCGCTTTGGGGATGCTGTTGGCGATCGAGACAATCTCTTTGTAGTCGTGAGAATTCGGTAAGAAGCCTTGTGTTGCAAGGAAGTGCTGAATTTTTTCACGGATAAGCGGGATGTTTGAGCCTTCTTGCGTGGCTGATTTTGAGGTGAGAAGACCGAGAAAATTATGTACCTTGACGGCTCCGCTGCGGGTATCAACGGTTTTCGCCGTGACTAAGTCGAGACGTGCAGGTCGATGCACCCGAGTACGCAAGAGCACTTTTGAGAATTGAATTATCTCCTCAGAGCTCAAAATTGCCTCAGCGTCGTGATGGATATCGCTCAAACGTTCCTTAATGAAGCCATCATCGCTGCGAAACAAACCTAAATCATTTTTCTCAAGGGAAAGTGATTTGCCGGAAGCATCACCTTCCCAGACGCGGTAACCAAAAAGTACAAAGCCATCGGTACGAAGCCAGTCGAGAAATAGGGCGGTTTCCTCTTGCCCACTCTCCCGAAATGCGGTCTCAGTCTCGACGCATCTGGCAAGCATCTCTTGATAATCGTCGGTGACGAGAACGAGTTCTTCAAATGCCTTGGTAATGTCCTCAACCAGAGTGGAGCGTCGTGCCGGGTCTTCAATATGATCGAGTTCGAGGTAGTTAAGCGAAATGTGACGGCCACTTTTCTCTTGAAGAATCGGGTGAAGGTATACTTTTGCTTCAAACGAATGCTCGCGCAGGAGTTCATCGAGAGTGTCCACGATAAATGGTCGATCATCAATTGCGGCAGCAATGACCGTGACGGCTCGGGAGCTACCCTCGACTTGCCGTGTCTCAATGCGCACAAGAAATGGAGCACTTCCTGCAAGAAAGTCTCGATACGTGCGGGCAGCAACACGTGCGACTTCCAGCATGGAGTCGGGGGCATTGTTATTCAGATACGCAGCAGGCGCTCGATTGAACAAGGCTTTGGAGAGTTCCAGGAGCTGCGTATTTTCTTCACTCAGCTTGTCGTTGGTCTGTGCCCGACCATTGAGCAATATTTTGTGAAGCTCTTCGATTCGTTCTGCAACAACTCCTTCGAGTGGCAAAGTGCCTAAGCTAACAACCATTCAGTTCCTTCTTACTCTTGAGATGTGGTCTGTCAGTCCGTAATTTTCTCACGATTAAAACAATGAGTCTAAAGCGCCGCCTAATCCAGGAGCAACCTTATCAAGGGCTCTCTTGCCGGCCTCCTTTGCAGTATTCGCCGCTGCACCCTTCAGAAGGCTAGAGATATCCGGCAGCACGATAGGTAGTCCACCCGCGGATTTTCGAATGACCACGGGGAATACGATATTTCCGTTCCTATCGGTGAGTAACTTCAACTTTGGTTCCTTTAAAATCATTTCCTCCGCAAGCACCGGAGTGAGCCGCATCTGGGTTTGAAGTTCCATCGAGCCGTTTAAGCCTATCTTGCCACTTCCGGTGAGCAGGTAGAGCGTATGCCGTAACTCGAACGAAGAGACATTGAGGTTCTGGCTTACCAAATTACCCTTGAAGGTTATGGCATCGAATTTTGTAGAGTTAGCTTCAATGACGGGGCGATATTTCTCCGGTATGAAACCGCCAAGAGAACCGGCAACCCCTGGGATTTTATTAATTTTTCCAAGCGTTTGGCCGAGCACGTTGAAGCCTGTGACCTCACCATTACTTAGTTGAGCAGCACTGCTTGCCTGTAAGCTTGCTGCCGGGTCCTTAAGGCTGCCGCTGAAAGTGGCAGAGAGGGAGTCAAGCAGACCGGTAATGCCGAGCACGCTGCCTGAGCCAAGCGCAAGCTTTGAGAGTTCCGCAAGCTGCAATGAGCTAAGCTGGGTTTTTCCGTTAAATGCGTCGGCGTTACTCAGCGTAAAATCACTAGTGATGACTCCAGAAAACACTTCAATTTTTGCGTTTTTCATTACTACCGATTCTGGCGCGTCGTCTTTGTTCAGTGCAGTGTCCGCGCTCATCGAGAGGCTCTTTAGTGGTGCCCCTGCAAGCGAGCTCTGGCCAAGGCTGAGGTTGATTTTACCCCGTCGCGTCGCCATTGAGTGGTTCGCGGTGAACTTCAGTCCGCTGATGGTGCTGCTCTCAAGCGCACTGGCTTCAGCATCTTTTTTTCTCAATCCGCTCAAAATAGGTCCTAGTGAGATTGAGTCTGCCGTTACCGCAAGCGATGCATTGGGCTGCTCGAGATTCTTCACCACTGCACCTGCTTGAAGCTTTTGGCCAGCGACGCTCAGTGACAGTGGTTTTGCAGTGAGCGTATCACCTGAAAGCTCGAGTGCGCCGTCTACATCCGAAATCGCAATGCCGGGGGCGCCTTCAGCGGCAGGAACGAGTGCGCTAATAGATTTCAAGTCAACTCGGCCTTCTACTTTTGGTTTTCCTGCTTTGCCATCCGGCGGCGTCGCGATATTCAAATTAATCGCCAGCGCTCCACCAGGATTAAAAGCCTGAGCCGGGGGTAATAAAGAGCCAAGTGTTTTAAGTGGGAATGCAGAGGAAACTAGCTTCACGTTTGCACCTTTCTCTGGACTAAAACTCAGCGGGGCAGAGAGTGCGATTTCTCCAATGTTGAGATCCACTTTTGAGGCAGTGACGGCACCGAGCAGACTCGGTTGGGCTTCAACATCAAGGGTCAACGCGGTCTCGGGGGCTTTTCGGAATACGTCGCCGAAGGCCAGCAGGGCTTTTGTCGCATTTAAGGAAGGAGAAACATGGATTCCAGTCGAATCGAGCTTGATGCCCATCTGATAACTAAGTTCCTCGCCAAGTTCCAGTTCTTCAGGCTTCATGCCGTAACTTGCAAGCAGAGTTGCAAGACGGGCGAGATCAAGAGAATCCAGTGCAACTGAGAGGTCAAGCGTTGGCAGCGCGGTCAGTGTTTGGCCAAGAGCGAGGCTTCCATCAATACGGAAGTTCTGTTTGCTTTTACCCAAAACGCTCGCAGCGAGTGCGACACTTCCTTTGGAATTCGGCGCAACATCACGAACTTTCGCTTCAAAATCATCGATTGAAACTTTTGCCGGAGGTGAGACACTTTCATCCGTCCAGCTCACGGACACATTACTGATATCGGCGTTTCGCAGCGAAAGTGAAAGGCTCGAACCGGACTCCGCGTCCTCGGTCGACTCCGCCGGTTTCTCAGCGCTCTGGGGCGCGCTTTGATCTGATTGCGAGGCAGCAGAGGTATCCTCGTTGGCGCCGGTTTCGCTGTTGTTTGTCGCATCCTTCGCACTCAAATTCAGAGAGCCAAGATGCAAAGAGCCATCTTTTTTCCGAACAACGTTAATCTTCGCGCCAGCCACTTCAAGCTTGCTCACTTCGACCTCGCCTTTGAGTAAGGAGAATAGCGAGGTATCAAGCACGAGAGTTTCAGCGAAGGCATCCCCGGGAGAATCTTTTAGGCCCACATCCTTGATTCGAATTCCGACACTGGGGAAGAGGTCAGCAGAAATCTCTCCAATGCTTACCTCTTGGCCCACGGTCTCAGACAAGGTGCTGACGATTTGGGGCCGAAGCTTTTCCAGAATGGGATTAATATTCCAAAGGAGTAGAAGAACACCGAGACCAAGAAGAACAATGACCGCAGCAAGGATCTTAAATAATCGAGATTTCATATCGTAAGCGTAAATTCCGTGTTTTTTCCTTTTTCTGCGCGGACTCAGCGCGCAAACAGACCCGACTAATTACCGCGTTTGCCTCACCTCGGGAAACTCTATCTCTTTGATTTAACTCTACCCTGGCGAGATGCTACGAACAGCGGCTTGCTTAGTCTACGACTTAGCGAGATTTTATTACCCCGTATTGGCAGGAGTTAGTAGTGCTCGATTCTGCAGGCTAATCCCTAATTCTTGGCTCGGAGCTTAAACTTGGTTAATCTGCCAGCGGTGCTTTCGGCTGCAGTGGGGAAATAGCTAATAAAAATAAGACATTAGCGAAGTTTTCTGGCCTACCCTCAAGCCCGTGGAGGGGAATTTCAATTTTGTTAAATTTGGTGTAGGTTTTTGATGTTTTTAGGGCACATTTTATTGCCAACTTTCAAGGAGTAATCACGTGATTAAAGCTGCGGTTGTGGGAGTAGGGTATCTTGGTACTTTCCACGCGGAAAAATACGCAAAATCCAAGGAAGCCGACCTTGTTGCAGTGGTCGACCTCGATGCATCCAAAACAAAAAAGCTAGCGCGAAAACTCAAAACCACGGCCTTGAGTGATTATCGAGAACTCCCGGCTCTCGGGGTAGAGTGTGCGAGTATTTCTTGTGACACGAGCAAGCACTATGAAATCGCCGCGTGGTTACTGGCCAATGGTGTTGACGTGCTTATCGAAAAACCGATGTGCACAAGTATCGAGCAAGCACATGAGCTGATCTCACTTGCCGAGAAACACAAGCGCATCTTGCAAGTTGGTCACCTTGAGCGCTTCAATCCTGCGTTTCGTGCAATGAAAGAAGTACTGACCCAGCCCTGGTTCTTCGAGGTGCGCAGAATTTCTCCTTTCTCGGGGCGAGGTGCCGATGTTGATGTCGTGCTTGACCTAATGATTCACGATATCGATATCGTCTCGCATCTTGTTGGTCGACCGGTTGAGCGTGTCGAAGCGATGGGCATACCCGTGCTTACTGGAAGCGTTGACGTGGCCAACGCACGCCTAACGTTTGAAGGTGGGGCGGTTGCCAATGTCTCTGCGAGTCGAGCCGCGTTTAAATCAGAGCGCACCATTCGAATATTCCAACCAGATGTCTACATCTCGCTTGATTACGGCAAGAAGAAATTGAAGATGTACACCAAATCAGCGGACTGCGATGCCACAGGCTATCCTAAGATCGACATTGATGAGAGGAAAGTTCAGGAACGGGATGCACTTGATGATGAAATTCATTCGTTTCTTGCAAGTGTTCGTGATCGAAGTGAGCCGGTCGTCTCCGGCGCCGACGGACTGCGGGCCGCAACGGAGACGGCCATCCTCAACGCGAACTAT
>CAYGNZ010000049.1:0-12965 GCA_964351345.1 uncultured Bdellovibrionales bacterium
GTCTGGCACTTGGTTTGGAAAGTAAGTAACCGAAGTCGCACCCCCCTAACTCTTCCCCAGCAATCGCCCAATAAAACTCGTCGACCGCTCAGTGTCGATTTTTGATTTCAATAACTCCAGCACTTGCTCCATGTCGGGATAGCGATGCTTGGGTTCTTTTTCGGTGGCAATTGCGATTAAGGTGTCGAGCCATTTGGGGAGGTCTTTAAACTCGGCTCGAAGTGAGGGCACTACTTGGGCGACGTGGGCGACAAAAATTTGGAATGGAGTATCTCCATCAAAGGGTCTTCTGCCGGAGAAGAGTTCGTAGGCTAAAATACCGAAGGAATAAATATCGCTTCTTGCATCAAGATCTTCGCCGCGATGTTGTTCGGGCGACATGTAGTAGGCAGTGCCGATTCGTTCGCTACTTTGGGTGAGCTCTGCAGCGCCTGCAACTTGTCGCGCGAGTCCGAAATCAAGTAGCTTCGCCTCGCCATCAGGAGTAACAAACACATTCGCCGGCTTCAGATCCCGGTGCACCAATCCCTGCGCATGGGCGTAGTGCAGGCCCTTGGCGATTTGATACAGTAGATCGAGCTTCTTCTCGAAACTATACTCAAGGCCCTGATCATGAATCAGCGTATCAAGATCAACTCCCTCAAGCAGTTCCATCGCGATGAACAATCTACCATCACCAAGCTGTTGCAAGTCATAGGCCTGAACAATGTTGGGATGCGCCAGACTTTTCATTACGGCAAACTCATTCTGAAAACGCTGAATGGCTCGCTGATTCTCCTTCGGATCGGCAGAAAACGTCTTTAAGGCGACTTCTTTTGCTCGCTCCTTATCGAGCGCCTTATACACGGCACCCATTCCGCCGGAGCCGAGATGGCTGACAATCTCGTAGCGCCCGAGCAAGAGATCGCCGGGAGAGAAAATTGTGTTTGTCGGTATTTCGTGCGTCATAGCAGCGTAATCGAATCCTTGAAACTCTCTGCCTCAGTTTTAGCCTGTTTTATTAATCGTCGAAATGCTTAAAAAGTGGGAAAAGGAGTAAGGGAAACTTTATTTTACTCGACTTGTTCCATGCTTACTGAACTAATTATCGCTCTAGCAGTGTATTTTGCGCTGATAACGCTGCTCTCTAGTCTAAAGCCTCGCTACATTCCCGGGCGGGCGATTTACCTTTTCCGAGCGTTTTTCCCCTCTTGGCGTTTTTACGAAGATATTTGTGAGATGCCGATGCTGTATTACCGCACGCTAGAGCCTGCGGGAGATTGGAAACTCGCTTGGCAGAAACCGCTGCGGAGCTGGAGCACGATATTTGTTAACCCACAGGTGAATTACCTCTTCGCCTGCCAGGGTTTACTGAACCAAGTTGAAAATGACGTCAACGAGCTTGGCGAAGGAGCGCACGAAGAATTCTCCAATTCGGTTTCCTACCGTTTATTAGAAAATCTAGTTCGCTACTCCATGCGAGCAGAAGGAGACGGAGCGGCAACTCGCTATCAGTTCAAACTAATGGCAGCTATTCAAGGAGAAGACGCATTTCAAGACGTGCTAATTTCCCCCGTCATTGAGCGCGAGAAAATTACTGAGGCAGGAGAATGTTAGATCTGCTCCATGCCCAACGACTTTCTGAGATTATTATTGGTCTCGCCGTTCTCTTACAAAGTGTGGAGCTGATTCGCATTGCACCAAGCGTTGCTGATTCTGGCGTCTGGGATTGGCGGATTCTGCGTGAGGAGTACCGATTCTTAGGGCCACTTCGTTGGCCGCTTGATCTCTTACTGAAATTTCCCAACGTCTTGTACCTCTTCCTCGCCCGAGGCATTGCGGGACTGATTCTCACGCTTTACTCCCACCCCCTGCTACTCGCTCTACTCCTGCTCAGCACCGTGCTCATAGCGCTTCGCTGGCGTGGCACCTTTAATGGTGGCAGTGACTACATGACTATCATCGTGCTCTCAGCCCTTCTTCTTGCAAGAACGTCAGCCGAGGCAAGCATGCTGCCCTACGCCTGCCTGCTCTACATCGGGCTACAAACTATTAGCTCGTATTTTATTGCTGGCGTGGTGAAAATTAAGAGGAAAAATTGGCGCGAAGATTTAGCGCTTCCAGCGGTCTTAGCTAGCTGCATTTACGAAGAAACAGCCGCGATAAAAAAACTAAGAGAAAACGATACGCTGATGCTCGGTTGCTCCTGGATAATTATCTTGTTTGAACTAAGCTTTCCCCTGGCCTTACTCAGTCCAGGGATTTGCGCGGCAATGCTTTGCCTCGCAGTGGTATTTCACTTCGCAAACTTCTACCTCTTCGGCCTCAACCGCTTCCTCTTTGCTTGGCTGGCAGCCTACCCTGCGGTGTATTTTTGCGCGAGTGCGTTGCAACTTGGCGCCTAGGGATACGACGGTTTACTTAAGAACGAAAGGAGCGAATACCTTACGTGCAAGGCGCCTTTTCTCGAAATTAGGATCAGAGACGGCTTTTTCGAGGTATTGGGCTGATAAACGCGCGAACTCCTCCTCGGACACCCTGGGCACAGGGCCCACAAAAAAATCTTCTCCGGAAGGGAAAGTAAGAGGTTTTTCTTCGCCACGCTTAGGCGAGTTCGAGGCGAATTTATCGGATGACTTCGTCATATATCTCCTGGGAACCGTACTGCTTATTTAGCTCACTGAATTCCTCGCCCCGAAGCTCCATCCCGCAAGCCTCGGCCAAACTTCGGATATCGGGGATGTCTTTAAATTTCCTTTCCTCAAAGTTTTCCTTCAGCGCATGCAGCTTCATTGCAATTAGATGCCGATGACTAGGCAGCTTACAATCAACGCCCAGAATTTCGGCATCAAGTGCTGCGGCAAGCAGTGCATTAAAACTCTCCGGGTCAACGCCAATGAAGTCAAGCGGCATCATTGAAGTAAGCGGAGGAGAGAATTGCAGCGTCGCACCTCTCTCATGATAACACTGATAACCCACGCCTTCAGCAATGCTTCTCCAAAACGGCAAATCCTCAGCGTTTACAAGAAGATCCAAGTCCGCCGTAAAACGCTGCTCACCAAGATACGACGCGGCATGTCCACCACAGATCAGAAAAGACTTCGCTTGTTTTGCAGCTTGTTCGCTGAGTAGCTCTAAGATCTTCATTGCGCTTACTTTATCGCCAAGAAGCCTTCAAAACAGGTGTTTTTGGCAATGCTCATCATATCGACAAAACCCGCACGAGAGAGCAAATCTAAATTCCCTTGGGTGGAAAAAGGCTCTAGCACTCCTTTTAGACTTCGCGACTTCGCCAAAATCTCTGAAGGTTCGTAGCCTTGTTTTAGTTTATACTCGGTATAGAGCTGACTGAGGATATCTTGAAAGCGGGCATCAGGTCCGCGCACTTTTTCAAATAAGACAAAAGCGCCGCCCCAGTTCAGGCTGCGGTAAATGGTATCGAATAGCTGTTGTCGCCGTTTTGGCGGGACAAACTGCACGGTATAGTAGGCGACAATAAAATCAGCCGGCTGGTAATCAAACTGACAAATATCTGCTTGGGAAACGATGAGGTTTTTGAGCGAGCCCACTCTAGCTCGCGCTTGCTCTACCATGGCCGCTTCCGTATCGAGGCCATGAAACTCAGCGTTTGTATCACCATGACGCTCAGCAAGTTGCGATATCAGAGCCGCAGTGGAACAGCCAAGCTCGTAGCAGCGAGAATCGTTTTGGATAAAAAAATCAGACAGCTCCAGAATGAGCTGATGATTCTGCCGATAGTCTGGAATTGACCGCTCCGCATGCTCCTCGAATTTCTCACTGACCTCGGCAGAAAAGCGCCAGCGGGCGTTATCTGAACTAAGTCCGTCGCCAACAAGGGAAAGGGAGCTACTTGGTTTTTTCTTCGAAGCCATTGGCCGTCTCGCTCGTAAATATTCAGAGCAAAGTTCTATCAAATTGCCCGGAGAAAGAAAAACATCTGCGAAAGGTGAGATTTCACAGCCTTAGCCGCCTGTAAGGGGTGATGCCACTATCGATGCCACTATGCTTTTGCTACTGTACGCCCAACAGTTTTAAGTTTATCCGGTATCAACTAGGGAGCAATCTGCGATTACTCGCTCTAGGCTCCTACTTACTAATTCGCCTTGGAGAAAGCATGCCTAGTAAAATCGTCAAGCTTTTAATAGTTCTCCTCCTGACAGCTATTATCTCTTACATCTTCTACCTCAATCCGATGCCCGCGAAGGTCTATTTGAGCCCAGACTCAAGCCTCACCTTGCCGATGGCCTTGGTCCTAATTGGTACATTTTTTATTGGTGTGCTAGTCGCTGCTCTCTTTGCCTTCATTATTGGCATTCGCGTGCAGTTCCATACCTGGAGAGTTGAGAAAAAGCAGAAACAAGTCGTCGAGCACCATCACCTCATTGCCGGAGCACGTGGGGAGCTGGCGTTGAAGAACTTTAATTCTGCTCGCGGTCTCTTTCAAAAAATTATCGCCAGTGACCCAAATGATGTAGAGGCACGAGTGTTACTGGCAGAGACCTACCGCAGAAACGGAGAGCTGAAAGAAGCGCTAAAGGTGCTTGAAGAAGCAAGAGTTGAAGACAAGAAAAACGTCGAGTTACTTTTGCTCGCAGCAGAAATAAATGAGCAGCTCGGGAATGATACTGCGGCGTATGATAATGCGGCGATGGTATTAAAACTCTCACCGAAAAATACCTTCGCACTAAAACGCCTCGTGGCAGACTGTCAGAGACTCAACCGCTTTGATGAGGCGGTCACGTATCAAGAGCAATTACTTCGCCTCGTGCCACGCGAAGAATACGATGCAGAACAACGACGACTTGCGCATCTTGAGTTACAAAAAGCGCGCAAGAACCACTCTGGCGCTGAGCTAGCTCGAGCCCTTGAGGAAATACTCAAACGGCATAAGGATTTTACGGCAGCACGAGCAGCCCTGGCAGAAATTCGCTGTGATGCACTAGAGCTTGATGCAGCAAGCAAGCTCTGGAGTAAATGCTTCGAGGAATCTCAGGACCCGCTCTACCTCGAGCGTATCGCCTCAACATGGATTCATGCAGATGATCCCACTCGCGCCGTAGCAAGTGTGAGAAATGCGTTGCAACACTCAGGCACAAAAGATGTCGATGTTGCCGCGCATGTCTTCTTTATTAGCCTCCTGCTCCGTTTAGAGATGGTCGATGAGGCTCGGAAGGAATTTGAGAAGTTGCGCAGTATCTCTTTAAAAGACGAGGAGCTAAAGACTGCCTACACGGTAATAAAGGCAAAGCTTCTGCAAAAAGAAGGACGCGAGGACGAAGCGCTCGAAGAGGTCTTTGCTCGACTCTATAAAGACGGCTTACTCCTTGGCAAAGGAGCAGTTGGTAAGCGCAGTATCACCAGCGGCCCTCCGGTGCTTGGCTGGCGACAGCGTGTAAAAAATAAGCTCACGGGCAAAGAGCCGCCTTCACCCAGTCTATCAACTCCTTAGGGCAAACTTCCCTAGGGGCAAAACGTCTCGCCACGTAGCAGCTCCTCGCGCTGCGTAAGACAACAGTAGGACATTTAATGAGCAGTTCCACACCACACACCCCACTGATCCTCGCCATACTTGACGGTCTAGGACTAAACCCCAAGGTTGAGGGTAACGCCGTCGCCCAGGCCGCTACTCCGACAATTGATGCATTACTTGCTCAGTGGCCTCATACCACTCTTATCACCTACGGCGAGCGCGTTGGACTGCCCAAGGGGCAGATGGGCAATTCCGAAGTCGGCCACATGAATATAGGTGCTGGCAGAGCAGTCGAGCAGGTGCTGACACGAATTGATCGGGTCGTACGAGAAGACAACTTCGATGAGTGCGAACCGTTAGTAGAACTTTTAAGCTCTACTGCGAAAGAAAAAAGCGCTGCGGTTCACTTTATTGGTTTAGTAAGCACCGGCGGCGTTCATTCTCAGCTTTCTCACCTCAGCGCTCTGGTGCGAGAAGCTTTACGCAAGGGCGTTACTCACGTCTATCTCCATGTGATTACGGACGGACGAGATCGCCCCCGTGATGCCTCACTTGATGAAGTCGGCCAACTTGAGCAGCAGCTTGCCGCTTTTCGCCAAGAATTTCCGGAACAAGTTGTGCGAATTGCTTCCGTCATTGGTCGTTACTATGCCATGGACCGGGATAAGCGCTGGGAACGAACCACCTTGGCCTACGATTTATTCACCCAAGGTAGAGGTGAGGAATTCCAAGATGCGCTTAGTGGTATCAAAGCGCGCCACGCAGCGGATCAAACTGATGAGTTTATTGAGCCAATCATTATCGCTCAACCCGAGACAGAACGCCCAGGCACTTTAGTAGATGGAGACAGCGTGCTGTTTTTCAACTTCCGTGCTGACCGTATGCGACAACTTGTCCCTTCAATTTGCTTTGCCGCAAATGATTTTCAGGAATTCGAGCGGAAGAAACTAGTCCAGCTTAAGCACGTGGCCACGATGACTGAATACGAGGAGCATTTCCCGGTAGAAGTTCTCTTCGGACCACCTGATATTAAGTTGCACCTTGGAGAGGTGCTTGCCAATGCCAGCTTGCGTCAGCTTCGCATTGCAGAAACTGAGAAGTATCCACATGTAACGTATTTTTTTAATGGTGGCGTAGAACAAACATTTCCTGGAGAAGAACGTATTTTGGTCCCCTCCCCTCGAGACGTGGCTACCTATGACCTCAAGCCACAGATGAGCGCCGAGGAGGTCACGGAAAAGTTACTGGCGGTGCTGGAGTCGGATCAGACCGATGTGGTGGTGCTCAACTTTGCTAATTGCGACATGGTGGGACATACCGGCGTATTCGATGCGGCAAAGACTGCAGCGGAAACAGTAGATCGCTGCTTGGCTAAAATCCTTAGCGTCCTGGACCGAAAACAAGGGGCTGCGGTAATTATTGCGGATCACGGCAACGCAGAGCAGATGCTCGATTACGAAACAGGCGAACCACATACTTATCACACCAAGCACCCTGTCCCCTGCATTCTTTACGGTGCAGGACTACAAGACTTTTCACTGCGAGAAGGCGGAGCGCTTGAAGATGTTGCGCCAACAATCTTGGAATTGCTCGACATTCCTGCCCCCGAACAAATGAAGGGCAAAAGCCTTATTACGAAGTAGTTTCTCTCCCAACAGATGGTAGTTCCAGAGCAAACCTTTTGTCCTTGGCCCGAGTCCGCGTTTTCCAGCCCTCTATTTCGACGCTACCTAGACTCTGCGCTCGATTTTCTATTTCCACCACGCTGTTTGGTTTGCGGAGAGGACATCGCGAGTGCGAGCACTCTGGTCCCCGTTAGAGTACAGAAACTCATTTGCCGCTCTTGTTGTCATCGTCCAGCAAAGAGAGTTTCAAACACTTGCTCGCGCTGCGGTATTGGTTTCTCAGAGTTTGAGGACTGCTCCGACTGCGACACTTGCCAACTGCTGCCAAGTTCAATCGAGAAGCTCTACAGTCTGTTTTCCTACTCGGGAAGAATTGAGCAACAGATAAAGCGATTTAAGTATCATGGTAACTCTTGCCTCTCTGCTTACTTCGTTGAACTGCTCCTTGCCTTTCTTGAGTCTGAAAATTCTCAGTGGCATTTCGATACAGTACTCGCTGTTCCTTCTTCTCGTAGTAATCTCGCTCACCGAGGCTATGGACATATGCAGCTTATCGCCTCGGGGCTTGCTCGCCGCCAGGGCCTGCCCGCGCCTCGTTTCGCGCTAAAGAGTCGAGGCAAACGCCGCGCGCAGGTTGGCCTCCAGGGCAAGGAACGTGTGGAGAATATGCGAGATGCCTTTGCCTCAAACCGCGCAATGTTGCAAGGTAGAAGCGTGTTGTTGCTTGACGATGTGATCACCAGCGGTTCGAGCATATTTGAAGCAGCAAGAGAACTCTCGCGCAGTGGGGTCCGACGGATTGAGGTCCTTTGTATCGCTCAGAGTCCTCTTCTCCTCCAACACTTAATGGAGAACAGAAGTATCCACACTCGCAGTAAAAGCTATTTGTATGCTTGTTAAAATTCTCAACCTGCTAATTGCTCTCAGCTTCTCCTTTGCCCTTTGCTCTTGCGGCGGCGGGAGAAGCGAGGAACGTCTTCATCAAGAAGTCGCCGAGCTACGCTCAGAAGTACTTGCGCTGCGCCAAGTGAAACACGAAATGACCTCGCTCCGCAGCGATGTCGCAGAAATCCGCGCTCGATTGGCAAACCCGGTGAGTAGTCAGAAACAAAGCTCTGCAGTGGTTGAAAAACGCTGGACACCGGACGGAAGTCACCTCGAGGACCCCTATCTTGGGCCTGCTGATTCGGCGGTGCTGGTGATGGCGTTTAGCGATTACCAATGTCGCCCTTGTCGAGAATTCTTCCAATCGAGTTTTGATAAACTCGCTGATGAGTTTATCGACTCAGGCAAGCTTCGCTTTATCTACCGAGACTTCCCACTTCAAGGAAACGAGCATTCTGTGGAGGCCGCAACGTTTGCCCATTGCGCAGGCGAACAAGGCAAGTATTGGCAAGCGCATTCGCTGCTCTATGAAAACCAAGCGCAGGTGATTGCCGGTGAATTTTCAGCGCTTGAGCAAGAACTCAGTGAACTAGACACCGAGCGCTTGAAGAAATGCCGCAGCGGCACCTTGTATAGAAAAGAGATCGCCGCCGATATTGAGGAAGGAATTCGCCTCGGGGCTCAGGGCGCTCCAGCGTTTTTTATTGGTCGCAAAGAATCTGCCGAGGATACATCAAACAACTCTGAATACACGGGGGTCTTTATCCGTGGTGCGCAACCCTACGAGCTACTCCGCGCCGAGGTACTAAAGCAGCTTCCGCCCCAATCCTAGTTGGGCCGCTGCTCTTCCCTAGCCAATCGGCATACTCTCGCCTAAGTCAGTAAAATCTTAAACTGCTTTACCTAGAACTTATGCTATTCTAGGCTTTTACCGATGGAGTAGTGGTAGGTACTAACTCTCGCCAGAGTCGATTGAATGGCTTTCTCGATTTTCATCCTTGAGGATGACCCCCAATTTCGAAAGATACTTGAGCTCAGGTTACGGGGCTGGCGGGGAGATCTAGAGATTACCGTTGCAGAAACTATTGCTGCCGCAAGAACCACTCTTGATGCAAATCCAGACAAATTCTCACTCGCCATACTCGATCAACAACTTCCCGACGGCAGTGGCGTGGAACTGCTTGAGCATCCCGCAATACAAACGATTCCAGTACTTGCCGTATCAGCAGATGATTCGCCCGAGCTTCCGGCAAACGCCGTAAGCGCCGGAGCTGCGCACTTCCTCGGTAAACGACAAATCACCGCCCCGCTTTTTGTCCCCCTACTTGAGGCAATAATTCGTCGACATGAAATTGAGGAGCAGTTGCGCAACAACGAAATACGCAAATCGCGGATGAGCACGATTCAGACACTGCTCGGCACCTTGCGTCATGAAATTAACAATCCACTCGGTGCGGTACTTGGCGGGGCATACTTGATGCGCTCTGGTGAAACTCTAAGCGAAGAGCAAGAGGAGGCCCTTCGACTAATCGAAGAGAGCGGTAAACGAATTAAGCACGTGCTCGAACAGCTCTGCGATGCAGCAGAACTAGAAGAAGTTACCAAAGGGCATGAGCAGGTATTCCACATTCCGGGCGACCCGGAATGGGGAAAGTAAGCAGTTCCTAGCCTCGGTGGTAAGGAAGAATCGCGATATGCTGAGCGCGTTTAATCGCCCGAGTGACTTGACGCTGATTAATCGCACTTAGTCCAGTCATACGACGGGGAAGGATTCTTCCTCGCTCGCTCATGAAACGGCTAAGTAGCTTTACGTCTTTGTAGTCGATAGTCAGCGAATCATCTTCGAGAAAAGGATCAAGCTTTTTACGACGACGGTTGCCAAGCTCTAAAGGCTGGGCACGGAAGTAACCAGTAGACTGTCGCGAACCTCGGTCTCGATCTCCGTAAGAAGACCCACCGTCTCGCGATGAACCAGCGGAACGATCTGATGAACTTTCGCGCGGTGAGCCGTGGGAATCACTACCACGACGCTCGGATCTATCTTCGCTCACTTTTACGACACGACCATCCCAGGTCGCACCATCAAGCTCGCTAATCGCTTTCTCCGCGTCTTCCTTTGAGGCGAACTCAACAAAGCCGAAGCCACGCGAGCGACCACCCTCTCCTTCTTTCATCACTTTTGCGGATAACACTGAGCCGACTTCCTCAAAATAACTTTTGAGCTGGGCGTCATCTACGGAGAAACTAAAATTGCCAACGAAGACTTTTGTCATTCTACTAAAACTTTTATTCAGGTTTATTTTACTCCTGCGTCCAGCAGCGTGGCGGACGAAGGCGGGAAATTTAAAATCTAATCTCGTAAAAGCGCTTTCATTTCCGGCGCTTGAGAGCGGCACACCTTAACGTTTCAGCGGAGAATATGCAAGGTTGTCGGCGGATTTCCCCGCTACGCTGGCGGCCAGGATAGATTTACAATGTGTAATTATTTTATACACTTACGTGCCAGCAAAGCGGTGTTAGCCGCCGCGTATCCCACTTTTTCTCGGAAAAAGAATAGGATAAGCAGCAACTAACACCACTTTTGCGGACACTCAACGAAGTAGGCTTAGCCTCTCCTGAAGCATGAGCGGATTCGTTTCGTAGGTTCTTAGTGTGGATTGAAGGGCGATTGGGTCTAAGTCTAGGTGTTGTGCTACCCAGGCAAAGCTAAACGCTCTTGTTGGGGTTAGTTTTCCAAACAGCCACTGTCGTGCGCTTCTTACTACATGGCGATCACATTGCGCTGAGCCAAATGCGTCACAAATAGCTCTGGCTAACACGGCTGCTAGAAGGTTTCGCTCGGGCTTAACGCCACGCGATGATGCAAAACCCTCTTCTTCTTCACTGCTTCCTGCTCGAACTCTGGCAACTGACATATTCAAAGCCACCTCATTGCTGAATATTAACGTCCGTACACCAAAAACCCAACCAGAGAACTACAATTTTGGCGTTACCCTTGCACTAATTCTCGCTCAAAGATCACTCTTTCTACCACTACCACCTTCAAGAATGCCCTCTTTGAATCTTCCTTAATTTTTCGACTCGAAACGGCTACTAAGCCCTACTTAATTTTAAGAATTTCGAGTGTTAAGAAAGTGTACTGTGCTGCCAACTGGTCAGGTTCTTCGTAATGCTATAGCCTCTACTCTTTACGCCGCCACCTCATTACCGCATCGAGGAAGGTAACCAGAAGACCTTTACGAACCGGTCTGGTCATATCGTTAGTTTCTACTTTCCGGCGCCTTGGACAAAAGTGAATGAGGGGAAACTTCTCGGTTCCTCTCTTCCCGCCTTTGATGTATTTTCAGCGGGCACTTCTTTGCAAAACACTAGAGCCAAACTTCAGGGAATCATGTTTAACTAATATGAAGTTTGCTTTAACCAACTTTGCGTTTAAGCATCTTAAAGTTCTATGACATGTCAGCCATGAGTGTCAAGCGAAATCTATAATAAATTCCAAGACCTGCTGTGGATAACTTTAAAACATAAGACGCAATGTTAAGTAATCGAACCCTGGGAATAGTCATTTCAGTACTCACCACTCTGCTGCTCGTGCTCCTGCTGCGCACGGCAATCCACGAACAGGAGTGGCGTGGGTTCTGGGTCAGTGCTGCCCATGTGGTTTTAACTGCGCTCTGTTCTTTCTTCCTTCTCAGCAAACCGAGCTCGGGAAACCCTGATGTTTAGGTCGAAAAAACGCCCGATTATCATCCCACAGCGAGAGCACGCGCGACTTGCTGGAATGCTGGCAGAGATGTGGGGCAATGAAAAATTCGATCTCCCTGCTATCCCCTTTCATTCCTTTCTCGCTGGTGTGGCCCTGCATGACTCTGGGTATGAGCCCTTTGACACGGCGCCCATTCCCGATGTCGATGAGGAGAGCTGGTTACTCGCTCAGAGAAAAGGCGCTGAGCTGGAGCTGTGTGATGTGACGGCAGACATTCTGGTAAAGCTCCACGTCAAGCGCTTGGTCTCGTTTAAGCAAACGCCCGCGCGTATCGCCTGCGCTGAAGATTTTGAACGCGGCATTCAACAGCGACTTACCCAGTGTCCTTTCTCTCGCGCGCAACTAGAGTGGTGTGACCGTATTACGCATTTTTGCGATAATCTTGCTTTTGATTTTTGTTTTGAAGAGGAAAAGCAGGGAGTGGTATCACTCTGTCCACGCTGGGATTCAGAGGAGACTGTTGAAGTTCGCTACGAGATAAAAGCGGAAGGACAAGTCGGCGTCACACCATGGCCGTTTAAAAGCTCAGGCTTTCATCGTTTTCTTATCGCGTATGACGCCCAATCATATCCGGAGAAAAAGCGCCCAACACTAATGCCAGCGATTTTCGCTCCTGCCTAGAATTTGCAAAGAAAAAAGACGAATTACGTACGTGCTACTGGGTTGCAAGTAACGTGTCCCCTGACTCGCGAAAGTCCTCGACACCGAAGGGTTTGCGTAACGTGCGTTGCGCACCAAGATGCTCTGCGACAGTGCCATCCGCCCGAACCTACCCAATCTCGGCCTGAGGCAACAGGGGACGCACAACGCAATTCGGGGACGGGGTCTGGCAATTGCGTTATCAGCAAATCGCGCCAAACGGCCCCGAAACGTATCGATCTCGGTCACAACGCAATTCCGTAGACCCCGTCCCCGAATTGCGTTGTCAGCGAATCGCGCCGGATCAGTCGCAGCGGGCGACGACACGGCGCAGGGCGTCGGCGTCGAAGCCGTCGGGGGCGCGCTCGAGGTAGCGGGCCGCGAGGTCGCAGCGCTCTTCGGTGTCATCGGTGCGGGGGGCGAGCATTCCGAGGGCCACGGGCGCGGGGGAGCGCGCGCGGAGGGCGTCTCGGAGGTGCGCGGACGGGTCGCGGCCGCTCTGGATGGCGATGCGGGCGAGCAGGACAGACGCCTCGGGTGAGCCGTGGTCGATCGAGCGAGCTTCGTTGGCCTGGTGCAG
>CAYGNZ010000049.1:12975-13257 GCA_964351345.1 uncultured Bdellovibrionales bacterium
ACCTTGTCTTCGAGGCCTTTCACGAGCTGGCGAGAGGCGTTCGAGGGGGAGATGAAGAGCTCGTCGGCCATGGCCTTCGAGGGCGCTCCGGTGCGCGCCGCGACGATGAGCGCGACGCGACGCGCGAGCACGGGGGCGTGTTTGCGGTTCCAGCCCCCGCGAGCGTCCTCGACCAAGATGCCGACGGCCTCACACGCTCGCGAGAAGATCCACTGAGGGCTGCTCCACCGACGAGGCAGCCGCTCCTTCGGCTCCACGAGCCCGATCTCTTCCGCAGTTACC
>CAYGNZ010000050.1:0-13014 GCA_964351345.1 uncultured Bdellovibrionales bacterium
CACATCTTGCGCGACCTCCGTGTCAATCGTCATAGTACTTGGTAAGGTCGGAGAGAACACTCCAATAACTCCGTCGACCACTTCTTCCAGACTTATCGGAAAGGCTTCTTTTTCCTTCCATTGGCTAAACACTAGAATCTGATCAACAAGCACTTTCGCCCGATTTGCTGCACGCAATACTTCCTCTAGATTTTCATAGATTCGAGTGTTTCGCTCGGCTTTGAGAAGCGCCATTTGGCTGTAGCCCAGGATGGCGAACAGAATGTTGTTAAAGTCGTGGGCAATGCCACCAGCCAACCGGCCCAAGCTCTGCATTCGCTTGCCGTTTTGGAGTTCGCGTTCGTACTCGGCAGTTTTTTCAGCCGAGAGTTTTGCCTCATTCAATGCGTCATCAAGGGCCTGATTCGTTTTTCTGAGCAAGGCAGCGTCTCGCCCGGTACGAATTCTCGCGGCAGAAACAGTATCAAATGACTCCTTGAGATCTTGAAGCGCAGGTCGGAAAATGAAAACTCCCTGAACGAGTAACAATACGAGCACCGCACTGAGGAAAAGTATTTGTAGGAACAAAGCGTCTTCATACTGGCTGGCGATAGAAGCCTGAAGGTTTGATACCTCTGCCGAAAGCGCGAATGCGACGAGGGCAAGCGGAGGCTCGACACGTGAAACGAACAACGTGATGCGGTCTTCACAAAGAGTCGCTTCTGCTCCTGCGACAAAACATCTTTTAGGAATCCGAAAAGAATCAAGTGCTTCCTTTAATTCTTGTAAGCGAATCGCAAAGTCTTTCTCAAACAACTCTCGCGAGCCAGCATTGGCGGCATCAAGAAACGTTGCATAGCTCTGTTCCCAAACGGCTAATTTCTGCGGAAGTTTGCTGTCACTCAGAGCACTACTTTGTGTAGCGTTGAGCGGCTTGAGCTTAATGGTCGCCTCAAGGAGCTGCTGACTTGCATGCTGGAGTGCGGAAGCTTTTTCCCAGAGAGAAGAATGTACGGTGTGCCAACCTACACTTCGATACAGAAGAAACAGCCCAAAAAGAATTAGGCCTGAAAGCCCGAACAGCGCCGAAGTGTATCTGCGAGAAAGGCGATGGTGCGGCGCCTTTCGAATTATCTCCATCGTTGGACTATAGTTTTCGAGCATGTGATTCCTTTTCTTGCTCTATATTAATTTTTGATGTGAACCTGCTTTGAGAGCGTCTGAACGCGGTGCTTGTTTAAACGTTGCGGTGCTGGGATCTGGGGGGAGCACAATTACCTCCACTCGGCGATTCGCTCGACGTCCCTCCTCAGTGTTATTTGACAATAGGGGACGCTGAGAGCCGAAGCCTTTAGTCTCAACTCGCCCTTGAGAGAATCCATTTGCGACCAGTGCCATCGCGACTGCCTCAGCCCGTTCCTGCGAGAGCTTAAAATTATACTCTTCGTTTCCCCCACCTTCACGGCTTGCGTGTCCTTCTACTCGTATTCGACTCGTTGGTGCGAGTGACTCCAGTACAGATACAATATGACTCACCTTCGACCGACCGTCTTCAGCAAGTGCGGCAGCGTCGTATTCAAAAAGAACGTTTGGTAAACGAACCGACACCTCACCAGACTCAGTGACACGACTACTCACACCACCCTTTCCAAGCGCTTGGACCAGGTCTTGTAAGCGTTCTAATTCTCTTGCTTGACGATTGATTTCAGCTTGAAGTGCCTTACTCTCCAACTGCAATGCTTCGCGCTCTGCCTGCACTTCGGCTCGAGCAGTCTTGATCTTCTCGGTCTCGCTTACCAACTCGACGATTTCTTCCTGCTGAAGAATCATTTTTGAAGCAAGTGCTGCAACGATTAACACAAAAAGCAGACTGAGGAGCGAAACCGTTCGCCGTAAACGCTTCGATGAATGTTGGGCGGCCTCTTCGACCAATTGCCGAAAAAATACGGAGGTGGTGTTTCCCAGCTGCCACTTTCCGCCGCTTTTCGCGGTGCGATACGCGTCGCTAATCATTAAGGTTGGAGACTTGGTAACCCGGGGCAAGTCTTGAAGCTTCGCACGATCGATTTGTTGGGTTACCCGTGGTGGAGTCGTAGAGAACACGAGTTTCGGTCCACCTGGTGCAAACTCAATTTCGTCTCCGTCCGAAAGCGGTACCGGATTTGCGATGCGAAAGCCATTGACATACGTGCCGTTGAGGCTCTTCAAGTCCTCAATTACAAATGTATCACCGCGGGGTGATATCATTGCATGACGACCAGAGACTTCCACGTCGCTCACCGCATCGAAACTCAAGTCGTTAAGTTCATCGCGCCCGATGCGAATGTTGCCGGAGCAAAACTCACCAATTTCACCGACTCGGCTGCCGCGTACGTGTCGTAGATAAAGAGTCGGGGTCTCTTTTTGCATGTACTTAATCCAGTTCTGTCGCCGCCTGGCTGCTACACTTCATGATACGAAATTTGCACAACGCGCAGGGAAATCTTGCCAATTGCACGAATGAGATTGTGAAGACCATCACGTCCCACTCCGAACGAAATATACGTCGGATTGAGCTTTTGCTTGTTAAAGGTTGGGTCAATTGAGAGCCAGCGGCCAGCGATGAGGACCTCGTTCCAAGAGTGAGGTGAGAAGCTTTGACTTGTATCATCGCTGTAGACAAGTCCAGCGACCTCCCGAGTCGGAATACCGGCTGCCCGAGCGAGTGTCGTAAACAGACGAGCATGGTCACGACAATTTCCGCTTTGTCGCTTGAGACTTTTTAGAACACTGAGGTGAGCTTGATCGCTATTTTTTAAATGCTGGGAGACAAACCGAAGTAAGCGAACGACTTTTCCTGAATCAGAATAGGCTCCGTCTACTATTCGACGTGAAAGCGCGACAATCTCGGGATCGTGCACAGGATAGTCCAAGGTTTCTCCGAGATACTCATCAATGTTTTGCTCACTTTGAGAAACATCCATTTCAGAGGTGTCATTGGTCTCAAGCCGAAAGTTGTTTGCTTTTGGTAGGCGTTGGATTTTTTGTCGGACGCTCGTTTCAATCAGCGTTGGTAAGGGCCCGTCGACTTCCAAAACCAGGCGCTTAATTGAGTCAGGGCGTTTTAAGGTCTGATCGACCTTGACTTCAGCGAGTTGCTTCGGTCGAGGGAGGCTGCGTATTTCAAGCGCATTTGATTTTTCCTCTCGAACTGCTCGAAAATCTCCTCCAAGAAACACAACGACGGGATGACCTTTGGCATCGAGGTAATGCTTACTTTCTGTCTCCTCATCCTCACTGTACAAAGTTGCCTCGTAGAGCGCGCTTGGGGCGATGCGCGCGCCTTTGGTACTTAAGGGTTCAACTCGCACTCGCTTGTTCAGCAGCTTGAGATTTTTTAACTCCAGAGCGCGGAGTGATTCCGTTGAGCAAGGACGAGCGCTGCGGTGCACACAACGCTCTACTGCAAGATAATCAGAAAGGCCGTATTCAATTCTATTTGATTTTGTTTCACGTTCCGTCCCGTTTGTAATTCGTGTCACCACGGCGTGTTGTTCCTCGGCGGAGTAGCGAAGGGATGAAGATTCAGTGCCGCGAGTGATACGGAACGATCCTTCGACCAGGGGATACGGCGCTTCCGAAGAGAAGAGAAGTTCCTCTGAAATCGATACTTTCAGGCCACCCTCAATTTGAATTTGCTTTTTCATCACCGACGAAATCAACGTCGAGTTTTCTTTGGGGACCTGCAAACGATGGTGCATGTATCCCACGCGTCGTTGTTTAAAAAATATGCCGAACCAATTATCCCGTTCATGACCGAATGGGTATTCGACAACAGCGTTCTCAGACAACGATTTTGGGCTAAGTTGATCGGCATGGGCATTCGAAAGCACGAAAATCGTACCGAGGGCGAGCAGAGACAAGAACAGACTACTGTGCAACTTCAACAACTTAGATAACCTAGACACGTAATAATTTTAGGTTCACAAGACTATTATCGCCCTTCTTAGAACATCGCTTTAGGCTCTATCTAGCGATACGCGTAATAATTTCGCGTCAAGTCTCTCGCGGCGCTCGACGATATTACTTGGTGAGGTGGTAGAAAACTCGAAGTTCGTTCATTGAAACTCAATATCAGAGCAGCGCACGTCGATACCTTTCTATATGTAACAATTGCCTTTGAATTACAGGAGAATCCTGCAGCAGTATGAGCAGGCGAGATCTAACACCGCTCGAAGTCGGCGAAACAGTAGCGGATCGCTACGTTGTTGAGAAATGCCTCGGCGTTGGCAGTTGCGCTATGGTGTATCGTTGCATCGACAAAAATTTCAAAAATCGAGCAGTCGCCTTAAAAGTGTTTCATCCAGTAAGTAGTGGTAAGGACGCACCAACCCCTGCCCGATTTCGAAAAGAAGTTCTCTATTCTTACGAAATAAATCATCGCAACATCGTTAGAACGTTCGACTTCATCGAGTCGGATGAACTCACGGCTCTTACTATGGAGCTGGTTGAGGGGGGAGATCTTCTCGATGTAATAGAGTCTCGCGAGTTGAGCATCTCTGCATCAATTGACTTACTGCTACAAATTTGTGCCGGCGTTCAGGCTATTCATGATGCTGAAATCGTCCATCGAGATTTAAAGCCAGAGAACATTCTCGTCACGCATGACGGCGTGGTAAAAATCGCGGACTTTAGTATCGCGTGGATGGACAACACCACCAAGTTGACCCAACATGGTAATATCCTCGGTTCGATATCTTTCATCAGTCCTGAATATCTTGAGTTTGGACAACTAGACTCTCGGGCGGATCTCTACGCCTTAGGTGTGATTGCCTATCAAATGCTGACAAATGAAACACCATTTGATGGCGCGACAATGCACGAACTGATGAGGGCAAAGGTGAATGACGTCCCTCCTGCGCCACACGAAATACGCGAAGATTGTCCTGAAGAGTTAAGTCGAATTATCATGAGGGCAATGGAGCCTGACCCGAAGGTTCGTTATCAAAGTGCGGCTCAAATCTTCAGCGAGTTAAAAAAATTCAAAGATACGCATGAAATAAGCACCGAAAGGGAGGCGACACTCTCTGAAGTAATCTGTGCGGTACTACCGCAGCAAACTGCGCTCCATCGCCAGGTAAAGCCGACAAGTTATGTGGCGGGCTCTCTCAGAGCCTTTCTTGCCGCGAGTGCCGTGGCCGTGGTGGGCTATGCTAGTTGGATTACGTATAGTTCAACCCAATCTAGCGCCAATGAAGCAAGCCCTTTGGTCTTGGCGAGCAAGAGTCAAACAGCTGAAACAGCTGATGTTCCGCAAAAGACGCTCGTACCAGCATCGATTGATTTTGAGAAGGCCCAGGAAGAGACCAATGAAGTAGTGGCGCTTGCTGAAGAAAAGGTCAAAGAACCTTCAAAGCCGATAGAGATTCCTTCGGAGACAAAGATTCAAGAGACGCAAGAAGCAATTGAGAAAAAACCACCAGTTGCCAATAAAGCCAACGACAAGCTACCGGACACAAAAGTTGTTGCGAAAGTAACTCCGAAAAAGAAAAGTTCTGTTACGAAAAGCGAGGCAAGGGCGAAGTTAATACGGAAACCGGAGATCGCTCCGAAACCTGTCCAATTGGCGAAACTAGCGACGCCAAAGAAAATGGTAGAGCCTGTTCCCGTCCCGAGTGTGGTGACGGTGGAGGAGTCAGCAACTCTCGAATATAAAGTAAAGGCAACGCTCTTGTATAAGTTCATCGATCTCATCGATTGGAATGATCGTATTGCTGAAGAATCTCGTGCAATTGATATCTGTGTCGTAGGGCATGATCCTTTCGGCGACTATTTACAAAAAATTACTCAAGGAAAGCGAAGCGGTGCCAATTTGAGCATTCGAGTGAAACGAATTCCAACGAATGCTGCACGAAGCACGAGAAAATCCTGTCATCTGGCGTTTATCAGTGGTTGGCAGCGGGGCAATGACAATACCTTAGTCGAAAAGTTCCATCGCTCCCGAGTGCTTACGGTGACAGAGAAGTTAAGCAGTGGGATCGTCCACTTTTTCGTACTCCGTGGAAACGTTCGTTTTGATATCAACGAGGGGCAGGCCAATCGTCTTGGAGTTGAAATCGATCCCAAACTTCTCAAACTTGCTCGTGCTACTCGGATAAGCTAGCTAAATTCCGCGCCAAATTCTTCACTTTTTCCCCTATGTGCCGACTCTGTAACCAGGTAGTGGGGAACAGTAGGAAATGGCAAGCTCAGCGGGCGCAGTAGAAATTCTAGAACGAGAGACCTTACTTGGAGGTCGTTACCTGGTTGATGCCTTAATCGGCGTGGGAGGTATGGCCAACGTCTACCGCGTACTCGACCGCACTCAGAACAACAAGGCAATTGCTCTAAAACTGCTCCATCAAGAATTGCTTGACCACGATGACTACGTACAACGATTCATCCGCGAAGTGCGTATACTGTCTCAAATTCAGCATCCCAACGTCATTGAAGTGTTTGATATTCACTACGAGTTCGGGATGGTGTTCTATTCAATGGAGCTACTTGAAGGCTCGACATTGGAAGACTACTTACTTGAGCAGAATTTCGATCTGCATTTTACCGTTGATATCATTGAACAGCTCTGCCATGGGCTTCAATCAGTTCACGAAGCGGGAATAGTCCATCGGGACATCAAACCTGCAAATATTTTTATTACCGAGGATGGTTTTTTGAAGCTCCTTGACTTTGGAACTGCTCGTGGGAAAAAGTCCGAAATTACGCAACAAGGAGAGATGCTTGGCTCGGTATGTTATCTCGCGCCTGAGGCCTGGAGCGAAACAGAGCCAAGTATCGCGCTTGACTACTATAGTTTAGGGATTGTTCTTTACGAATTACTTACTGGCGATGTTCCTTTTGACGGGGGTACACCAATCCAAGTGATGCGTGGGCATCTCGAAGGCATCGTGACAAATCCAAGACGAAAGAATCGTCGAATACCTCGGTGGCTTGCGGCCCTCAACTTGCGTCTACTCGCGCGCAATCCCGCGGAGCGTCTTACCTCCGCCGCTGAGATTCTAGCGTGTCTTGATGACATCAGGAATAAACGCAACAGCAGTGCGTATTTTCGTACGCTTGAGTCTCTGGGTCTAAGCTAAACTAGCTTACGAGCAACTTCATCGACACAAAAAACAACAAGAGCGCAACGATCGTGCTGAAACGACGTTCTGAAATTCCCAAAAAGGCGCGTGTACCGAAATAGAGACCAGCGAGCTGTCCGGGAACGCAGAACGCTACGTAGACGAGGGTTTCTTGGTCCATCATTCCGGTCGCGGAATACATTGCGACTCTTGCAAAAGCTGCGACAAGGAACACGGTGATTAATATGCCACGGAATGCTTCTTTGGAGTAACGGCGACCTAAGTGAAAAATAATTGGTGGGCCGCTAATTCCAAAAAGGCCGCCGCAAATACCACCAACAAATGAAAAGCTCAGATCTTGCCAATCACTTCGTGCAGGTAAGCTCGAACGAAGCTCTCCCGACTGGTTGCGTGAACGGACAAAGGCAAACCATACTGCGAGTGACAAAATTGCTGCACCGAGTAGCGGGTTGAACTTCTCAGCAGGAATGAGCTTTAGTCCAAGTGCACCCAAGATTGTTCCAGCGATAATTGCTCCTACGACAGAGAGCAGAAACAAGGGCTCGGAACGCTCCCCCTCTTTTCGGAACAAAATCATTCCGGCAATAAGATCAAGAATGGCGCTGGTTGTAATGACTTCCTTCGCGGGTAGAAATAAGGAAGCTAGGGAGATAAGAATGATCGCAGGGCCAAATCCAGTGACCGCCTTCAAAAAGAACGCAAAAAATGAAATCAGCGGTAGTAAAAAAAGAAACGAATTTTCCAATTGGCTGTGCGCATCCCTCGCGTCCCAGATTTACTCAACTTCCTCTACAAGCAATCGACGCTGTGTCGCAATAATTTCACTATAGTCCGCTTGATAGCGTCGGCCATTGTGTTTGCGAATGTTTGAAGTGTATACTTCAAACGCTTTTTTTGCCTCCACGTTCATTCCTGGAACATAGAGAAAGGAGGTCTCCAAGTGCGCGCGGTCAAAGTCACCAAATACCACGTGAGCTTTCTCGGATTCTCGACTATCACCTCGGCAAGATTCACCTTCGTCAAATCCTAGTTCCTCTAAAACCTGTCGAGTGAGCAGACTGTACATGCTAATAGCAGTCGAACCCCACATTCGGTTACGTTCCTTGCACGCATCACAGTTCTCTGAGCTTGAGACTTCAACAAAGCAAATATTCTGATCGGGTAGGGCAGCCACAGGAATCGGCAGCGCAAGGCCGGCGTGACGTAATGCAAGCATTTCAGCGTGCGCATTTTCGTCGCGAAACACCTCGGGTCTTGTTGCCGCATTCACGGAATTCCAACCGAGTGATACAACTTGTGGGTCCTGATCCTGTAAAGAGAGGAGCAGCCCAATGATTTTGTCCGCTGCGACCGCTAAACGAAGTGCTCCAAAGGGACCATCGTGGAGTTGTTCGTTCTGGAATACCTTGAACTTCGTGGGGCTTGCGATCGATATTCGAATACTCGCTCGAAGTGCCTGCTCAAAACTCACTTCCGCTCCTGGAACTGCATCCTCAGCTGCGGCAAGAATGTGAGCGGGATACTCAATTTCGTTTAGAGTTATCCCTTGTGGGCAAAAGTTACGTTCGCGCATTGAAATTCCCAGTACAGAATCTACTGGCCGGGTGTAATCGGAGCAGCTCCTACTCCACCAACCTCCTCACAGTTGCTCACACAGTAGGTCTTACTCCTGACTTGTCCGCCACAAGTCTGATAGCAGCTTCTATACTGGCCTCCACAGGTTTCATTGTCTCGGTAACAAGAGGAACGAGAGCAGTAACAGTTCTCCACACACTTTGTGTCTCCTGACTTGTAATCGATACGGTAGATCTTTCGGCTTTCACATGACTGGTAATTTAGCTCTGCCCGCTGCAAGCAAGAGTTATATTTAGTTTCCTGGAGTTGTTCGCAGAGCAGTTTCGTATTCTCGCACTGCAGTACGCACGTTCGACCACTCTCTTTTTTAGGAGGCACAAAGGTGTAATCTGTTTTATACACCGGTGAGCACCCACTAAGAACGGCAATGATGAAGAGCAGAATGATAGATACGTTTTTCATGAGCCACCTTTTTTAAAGTTCAATTTCCATGCGCAGCAGTGCTGCAGCATACGTTTTCCCTTGGGCATCAGTTCTTAGAGAAACCGTGCCGCCACCATCCAGACATTGAAGCAATACAAAATTAAGCGCCGCGATATTAGGCAATTCGTATCGCAGCACTTCTCCTTTACATATTTCGCTGAAGTGCTGCTTTACTTTCTCGGCAGTCACCTCACGTTGTAACACTTCGAAATACTTTGGCTCACGTGCAATCAAGCCAATATTACAGGTGTCTCCCTTATCACCTGAGCGCGCGTGAGCGATTGAGAGCAATTGCACTTTCCTAGCCATTTTTAGACCAGCTCCCACTCTGCCGTGACTGCGTCACGAGAGATTAAACTCGGCCAGTAACGCAGTACTTCTTTGACCGCACCCTTCCCACCAAAATACCCGGTCGCTGAAGGCGGTCCGGAGAGAACAAGTGGCGCGATCTCGCGAGTGAAACGTTTCACTTTTGCCGGATCGCTATCATACACCGCTGCACGAAGCATGGTCTCGGCAAGTTCCGCTGAGGGTGAGGAGAGGCGCGTTCCGTGGCAGGCGTTGACTCCGAGAATCTCTGTATGCAGTTTCTCAAAGTCTAGTCCAAGTGAGGCAAAACGCTTGCGCAGTATTTGCTCTGCGGCAGAAGCCTTTTTCACTGCATCAGGCCAACTATAGACCATGGTTCCTTCCGCCATAAAGCCGTCGCTGTAGCTTATAGATACTTTCAGTCGCTCGGGCTTCGCTCGACCCCTGACGTCGCGCACTTGAACGCGGTTCGGAGCGGATTGGCTAAGCGAGAGGCTGGTAAAATCCGCAACAACATCGGGTCCGTAATAGGCAGTGGGATCACCGATTTCATAGACGAGCTGTTCTTTGACGGTCTGCTCACTGATGAGCCCCCCGGTGCCTTCGTGTTTAATAACGGAGAAGGTTGAGTCTTCCCACATTTCAATGATGGGGTAGCCAATATCCCAGAGCTCTGGCACTGATTCCCAGTCTGCCGAGAAATTGCCTCCCGAACTTTGCGGACCACATTCTATGATATGACCCGCCACAATTCCTGCGGCGGCTTTGTCCCAATCATCCGCAGCCCAGCCAAACTCGTATCGAGCAGGTGCGAGTACGAGTGAAGCGTCCGCGACTCGGCCAGTAATTATTATGTCAGCACCCTCGCTAAGGGCAGCGACAAGTGCATCGGCCCCGAGATACACGTTGGCCGAGCGGATATTCCCTGAAATCGAACTGAATTCACCTCCGTTGTCGAGGTTGAGAAATTCCTCGCCTGATGCATGTAGCTCTGAGAGGGTAGGATAGATATTATCACCAAGCACTACCGCGATTTTTAGCTGGTGCGAAAAGCCTAACTCCTCTGCGACAGTACGAACTGCTTCTCCGCAGGCTCTTGGATTTACCCCGCCGGCATTGGCAAGCACCTTTATTCGCTTCTGCACGATGTCGGGAATAATCTCCCGCATCAACTCAACGAAATCCTTCGCGTAGCCATGGTTTTCGTTACGAGCGTATTGTTTTGCGAGAATCGACATGGTTACTTCGGCCAAGTAATCAAGCACAAGGTAATCAATCGGACCTCGTCTGACTTGGTGCTTTGGCGCCTCAAGCCAATCGCCCCAAAATCCCTGACCAGATGCAATTCGAATACTTTTCATCAGGTGTGCTACCCGCTATTTTTCACTCTCGCGAGTTTCCATTTCTCGCAAAATAATATCGCAGTTACGAACACTATTTTTCAGCCAAGCGTCTTTCAATGTCTCTCGTTCTTCACCAGAGATACGGGCGCCTCGCAAGCCTGGAGCAGACGAGGCAATGGTAGCACTAAAAAGACAGATCGCGCATGCCACAGATATATTGAGACTTTCGACAAAACCATACATTGGAATGTAGGCGTATATATCGGCAGCATCTAGAAAGGCTTTTTGCACTCCGAGCCCTTCATTACCGAATACCAGCGCGAGCTTTTGCTCAAAAGGAAGTTCGGATACCGCGAGCGCCAGCTTCCCTTCTCGCTCTGAATGCTCTTGAGGTTGCAAGACTACAATTTTAAAACCCTGACTGTGTAATTCCTTTATCGCTGATTCTGCTGAGTCATGTTTTGTAAGCTGCATCCAGCGTTCGGTGCCCTGACTAATGGACGAACTGAATTCAAAACGGTCACCGACAAGATGCACTCGCGTGACGCCAAATGCATCCGCGCTGCGAAGTACTGCTGAAACATTATGGCCGTTTTTGACATGGTCGAGCACGACCGTCAAAGCGGTCGTGCGTGCGTCAAGAACACTCTCAAGTCGTGAAAGCCGCTCAGGCTGAAGAAACTGAGAGAGGATATGATCCTCATCTTGCGCTTGTTTAGTCATCGAGCCGAGCAACTAACTCTCTCGCGAAATCCATCGTCGAAGCTTCACCTCCGAGATCTCGAGTTCGAGTCTTTGGACTTTGTAAGGTTTTATGTAAGGCAGTGACGATGCGATCCGCACAATCGTCTTTGCCAATATGTCGTAATAATTCAACGGCAGAGAGAAGTAGAGCGGTCGGGTTTGCGATACCTTTACCCGCAATATCTGGTGCAGAACCATGCACCGCCTCAAACATTGCACAGTCGGTGCCGATGTTTGCGCTTGGAGCAAGCCCAAGCCCACCGATAAGCCCTGCACAAAGATCAGAAAGAATATCTCCGTAGAGATTTTCCATCACGAGGACGTCGTAATCATTGGGATTGAGCACGAGCGACATTGCCATCGCGTCAATAATACGTTCGTTATACTCAATACTGGGATACTTTTTCGCGGCAGCACGATAGCAATCTAGGGCAAGTCCGTCAGAAAGCTTCATGATGTTTGCTTTATGAACTCCCGTGACAAGTTTGCGACCTTTTTTCTGAGCGAGAGAAAACGCAAACTCGCCAATCCGACGACAAGCTTTCTCGGTTGAAACTTTGAGACTCGTCACAACTCCCGGTGTAATTTCGTGTTCAAGGCCGGAGTAGAGGCCTTCAGTGTTTTCCCGAATTACAATCAAGTCGATGTTGTCGTATCGGGTTTTTATCTCCGGGAGCGAGCGTACAGGGCGCACGTTGGCAAAAAGATCGAGTTCTTGGCGGAGTTGAACGTTGACGCTGCGAAATCCTTTTGCAACACCAGTTGTAATCGGACCTTTCAGTGCGAGCCCTGCTTCTCGAATAGCACTAAGAGTGCTCTCTGGCAGCGGCGTATCGTGAGATTTGAGCGCTTTCTCTCCAGCGACCGCATGTAACCAATCTATGCCCGATTTCGCATGGGCGAAAATATGCACCACCGCCTCAGTGATTTCTGGACCAATTCCATCTCCTTCCAACAAAACAACTTTATTCTCTTCCACCCGCGCTACTCTCCTCCTACTTTTTATGTTTCACTACAAGGGCGACCGGAACTCGGTCCCCTCCATCAATAAATGTTTCATCTGCCACTCGTTTGTTTTTTTCCACAAACAACTGAGAAGAACCACCACCATCTAAGTTCAATGCTTGCTCAATGCCAAGCGTGGGATCACTCAACATCTCTTGAAGCTGCTGAAAACTCGCTCCGGGAAAGCGAAGCATAGTGGCGAACAGAATTATCTCTCCGTCTTTGGTAACTGCAATTCCAGAACGTCTTGAGGACACATCTGATGTTGAGATTTTCTTCACCCGCCCATCGACAAGTAAACGAGGACCGCTTTGAATTGCAAGATCAACTTTTGAAGCGTCGAATGAGTCTCGGTGAACTATCTGTGCCTTATTATTCTTTAGAAAAAATACTCCCGTGAGCAGCCGTCCACCTTTATGCATTCCTTGTATCTCATTTCCTTTTTGAATGAGTAGTCC